>JAHEGP010000030.1 GCA_024645065.1 Cellvibrionales bacterium
TTTGAGTTCGGCGCCACAGCCGGGGCCGTGGCGGTTACCGCCAGCGCCCAGGCGCAGACAGGGACTGGAAGTGGCGCTTCGGCCGGTGCCTCCGCCACCGCCGACAGGGGTGGTGCACAGGCAGACGCGGGCTACAGTGACGGTATACTGGTATTTGTCCTTGGCAAGGGTGGTCTGATGTATGAAGCCACAATAAGCGGCCAGAAATACAATTTCGATCCCCTCTAATAGCGCCGGCGGTACCCCGGCTCCCCCCGGGGCGGTTTTCCACGCTGGAGGACCAAGCCTCGCGCCGGGACCGGGGTGTAGCGAGCTGATGGCCCGGGGGCTGCGGTTACGGTGCAGTGTGCCGCGGCAGGTTATGGCTGGTATGCGAGTACCTTTTCAATCCGATTCTCGCCCAGTTCGGTAATTTCGAAGCGATAGTCGCCGATCACAACGCCGACACTGTTTTCCGGTATAGCCTCCAGGACTTCCAGCAGCAATCCGTTGAGGGTTCTTGGGCCTTCGGTGGGCAGGTCCCAGCCGAGTGCTTTGTTTATTTCACGCACGGTGGCGGCGCCGTCGATGAGGTAGTTGCCATCATCCTGCACTACGATGTCATCGACATTATCAGCAATATCCGAGGTGAAGTCGCCAACGATCTCCTCCAGAATATCCTCCAGCGTGATGATGCCCATGACCGCGCCATACTCGTCTACCACCACACCTGTGCGGTGTTTGTTTTTCTGAAAGTTGTGCAACTGCACATGGAGCGGCGTATTTTCAGGAATGAAGTAGGGATCGTGAAGCAGCTGCTCGAGTTCGGCGCGGTTGAACGGCCCCTTGCTGAAAAGCCGCGGTGCGTTGCGCAAATGAATCATCCCGATAATATTGTTGATATCGTCTCGATAAACCGGCAAGCGGGTATAGTTGCTGGTCAGGATTTTTTGGCTGAGGACCTTGTCCGAGTCACTCAGGTCGAGACCGTACACCTCGTTACGGGGCACCATGATGTCGTCGATGGTCACCGTGTCCAGGTCGAGTATATTGATCAGCATGCCCTGGTTCTTGTCCGGTATCCGGTGGCTAGTGGTTCCCATCAGGGTGCGCAACTCGTCGGCGCTGAGAGCATCTTCCCTGGATTTTGCCGGGTTGATCCCGAACAACCGGACCAGCACCCCGGACAGGTGGTTTATCATCCACACGGCGGGATAGAGCGCGAACATCAAGGGTTTCAGCACGATCGTGGCGGGGAAGGCTATGCGCTCCGGTCGATAGGCGGCGATCGTCTTGGGAGTGACCTCGGCAAAGATCAGCATGACCAGGGTGAGAAGCAGGGTTGCCACCGCAACCGCTGCGTCGCCGTAAAGATTGTAGGCGATGATCCCTGCCAGCGCGGCCGCTGCATTATTCGCCAGGTTGTTGCCGATCAGGATCAATCCCAGCAGTTTGTCGGGCCGCTCGAGCAATTTGCTGGCTCGTTTGGCGCCGCGGTTGCCGGTATTGGCGGCGTGCCGCAGGCGGTAGCGATTGAGCGCCATCATGGCGGTCTCGGAGCTGGAAAAGAAGGCGGAAACTACAACCAGAATAAGCAGTGCCGAGATCAGTATCCCCAGTGGTGTGTCGTTCAAGCAAAGTGTCCTGGCGGTTAAAACGAGGTATGTTGCAGTGAAACGAGCCTTGACGCAATACTTGGGGCCCTTTGATTAATTCGATGTCACCCCGGGCTGCGCTTGAAAAGGGCTGCTGCTGCGGCCTTTGCAGAGTTCACTTCAAGGCCGGGTGCTACGGGCGGCGGGGCGGTGCGTTGCGGTGCAGAGCCCCGAAGGGCGGCTTTGGGCGATCCCCGGGCCGGGTTGCGGCGCTCGTCAGTGCGACTCACCATGGTTCTGCACGCCACGCCATGCCAGTCAGCAGCAAAAGCTCGGTCGAGGAAGTGCCGTGTGACAGAGCCTTGTCCTTGCTCAGCGCTGGAGGATAAGTTCCAGCACAAACTTGCTGCCAAAGTAGGCCAGCATCAACACCCCAAAGCCCCCCAAAGTCCAGCGAATGGCTGTTGTCCCGCGCCAGCCGAGCTGGTGGCGGCCCCATAACAGCATCGCAAAAATCATCCAGGCGGCAATGGCGAAGAACGTTTTATGCGCCAGGTGCTGGGCAAAGAAGTCATCCAGGAAAACCATGCCGGTGGCGATCGACAAGGTCAGCAACACCATGCCTACCCAGAGTATTTCGAACAGCAGTGTTTCCATGGTTTGCAGAGGCGGCAGGGCGTTGAGTATCCCGCGGATGTGGCGCGCCTTGAGCTCGTGGTTCAGCACCCCCAGGGTGACGGCCTGGAAAGCCGCAAGCGTCATCACCGCATAGGCCAGGATAGAGAGCAGGATATGGCTCGCAACGCCTGCGCCGATGCGGTTGCTGGTTTCGTTTCCGCCCGGCCACGTCAGCGCCCCGAGCAGCGTCAGCCCGGCCAGCGCATAAACCGGTATCAGCAGCTTGTCAATGGGTGCTCGCAGGCTGCCCAGCAGCGCGATTAATGCGATGAGCCACGCTATGGTAGTGGCGACCGCGAAGAACGAGAGATTGAGGCCACCCGGTACAAACAGCAAGCGGTAGCATACCAGGGCGTGGCAGGCCAGCGCGACGGCTGCGGCGGCGGTCGTGGCGGGAGCAACCGGTTGGTAGGATTCGCCCCGCAGGGTGCGGACGGCCATGGGGCCAGCGCAACCGAAATAGAGCAAAGCAGCAGCCAGGGCCAGGAGTGTGGTCATTGAGTCCGCATCATAATTCAGGCAATCCAGAGTCTTTAGTGTGTCATAACAGCGGGGGCCCTTGGAAGTCCTGCCGTTCGGTTTCTCCCCGGGTCCGCCGCCATCGTGGCCGATGATGGCCAGGATGGTTTATACTGCGCGCCGACCGTCTGCGGGTTTATATTGGAACGAGGGGACGTGCCCCGTTGGCAGTGCCGCTTGCCCGCATCCACTTTACCGGCGACGCCGCGCCGGCCGATGCTTGATAGAGGTTGCACCATGTTCGACAGTTTACAGGATCGACTTTCCAAATCGCTGAAAACGGTTGCTGGTCAGGCTCGCCTGACCGAGGAAAATGTCCAGGACACCCTGCGCCAGGTGCGTATGGCCCTGCTCGAGGCCGATGTCGCGCTGCCCGTGGTCAAGGACTTTGTGGAAAAAGTCAGGGGCAAGGCTCTGGGTATGGAGGTATCGGAAAGCCTCAACCCGGGCCAGCAGTTTGTCAAAATTGTCCAGGACGAGTTGCAGGGCATGATGGGGGAGGCGAATGATGCTCTCAACCTCAGTACCAAGCCCCCGGCGATTATCCTGATGGCGGGCTTGCAGGGGGCCGGTAAGACCACCAGTGTCGGCAAACTCGCGCGCTACCTGAAGCAAAAACAGAAGAAGTCGGTTTCCGTGGTGAGTGCCGACGTTTATCGCCCGGCTGCAATCAAGCAACTCGAAACCCTGGCCAACGAAGTGGGGGTGCGGTTTTTCCCGTCATCGGCGGAACAGAAACCGGTGGATATCGCCAAGGCCGCGATTGACGATGCACGTAAGCAGTTTATCGATGTTTTGCTGGTGGATACCGCGGGCCGACTGACCATCGACGAAGCGATGATGGCGGAAATCAAGCAGCTGCATGCGGCGATCAACCCGATCGAGACCCTGTTCGTAGTCGATGCCATGACCGGGCAGGATGCCGCGGTAACCGCCAAGGCGTTTAACGAGGCGCTCGAGCTCACCGGGGTCATCCTTACCAAGGCTGACGCCGATACCCGCGGCGGTGCGGCCCTGTCGGTGCGGGCGATTACCGGCAAGCCCATCAAATTTATGGGCATGGGTGAAAAATCCGAGGCCCTGGAACCGTTCTATCCCGATCGAATTGCGTCCCGCATCCTCGGCATGGGTGACGTGCTCAGCCTGATCGAGGAGGCCGAACAGAAGCTCGACCGCAAGAAGGCCGAGAAGCTCGCCACCAAGTTAAAGAAAGGCCGGGGCTTCGACCTCGAGGATTTTCGCGACCAATTGCAGCAGATGAAGAATATGGGGGGCATCTCCAGTATGCTGGAAAAGTTGCCCGGCATGGGAAATGTCGCGCAGATGGCCCAGCAGGCCAATGTGGAGAACACGGTCTTCGCCCAGATGGAGACCATTATCAATTCCATGACACCCGCAGAGCGGCGCAATCCCGACCTGATCAACGGTTCCAGAAAGCGCCGCATCACCCAGGGCTCCGGTACCCAGATCCAGGACCTGAATCGCTTGTTGAAGCAGCACAGGCAGATGCAGAAAATGATGAAAAAGGTCGGTAAAAAGGGCGGTATGGCCCGGATGATGCGGGGCATGGGCGGGATGATGCCGCCCGGCGGCATCCACGGGGGTGGTCCGCGATAAGCGCCGGGGGACAGCTGCCGCATCGATTCTGCCCCGAGACCAAATAGCAGTTTCCAAGCCGGCTTATTTTACCGTATAATCCGCGCCCTTTACCCGCCGGCGGGTCTGGCGTGGGTTCATTTTGATCGATCAAAACAGGAACAGAGACAAGTAATGGTCACTATTCGCTTATCACGTGGTGGTTCCAAGAAGCGTCCATATTTTCACATCACTGTGACGGACAGTCGCAAGTCGCGTGATGGACGTTACATCGAGCGTCTGGGTTTCTTTAATCCCCAGGCACGCGGCCAGGAGGTGCGCTTGCGGGTTGATAACGAGCGTGTCGAACACTGGGTAGGTGTCGGCGCCCAGATGTCCGAGCGCGTTAGCCAGTTGGTAAAAGAGGCTGCGAAAGCGGCCTGATAGAGCGCCGGAGATGGTCGCGTCGGCACCTGAGCAGCTTGTGGTCGGCAAGATTACGGCAGTTTACGGCATCAAGGGCTGGGTAAAAATCCACTCCTATACCGACCCCGAGACCAACATTCTCGGGTTCCGGCGGCTTCGCATGCAGCGCGAGTCTGGCTGGACACCCGTCACCATCGACCAGGGGCGGCGCCACGGCAAGGGCCTGGTTGCGCACATCGTCGGTTGTGACGATCGTGATGCAGCGGCGCTGCTGACCCAGCGGGAACTCGCAGTCAGTGTCGATGAACTGCCACAGCCAGCCGCGGATGAAGTCTACTGGCGCGAGCTGGAGGGGATGGATGTGTACAGCGTGAGTGGCGAGCAGGCGCTGCTATTGGGGCGGGTTGGCCACCTGTTCGCCACCGGTGCCAACGACGTCATGGTAGTCGAACCCGTGGCCAATAGTATCGATGCCAGGGAGCGACTGATTCCCTGGGTTGACGAACAATTTATAGTGGAGATCGATCGCGCCGGCAGAAAGATCCTGGTGGATTGGGACCCGGAGTTCTAGCAGCGCCAGTGGTATTCGCTTCTGGGCCGCTGCAGTACACCCGGCGGTAGAGCGGCGCACGGCATGAGCCTACACCTGACGGTCGTTACCCTGTTTCCGGAGATGTTCCAGGCCGTAACAGGGTTTGGAGTTACCGGGCGAGCTTGTCGGGCAGGGGAGCTTGACCTGCGGTTCTTGAATCCCCGGGATTTTGCCACCGACAAGCACCGCACGGTTGATGACAGGCCCTATGGCGGCGGCCCCGGCATGCTGATGAAAGTTGCGCCCTTGCGGGCAGCGCTGGCGGCGGCCGGAGAGCGGCGCCACGTCGTTTACCTGTCGCCACAGGGTCGGCGTATCGACCAGCAGACGGTGCAGCGCCTGCGCCAGATCGACAGCCTGGTACTACTGTGTGGTCGCTACGAAGGTATTGACGAGCGGCTGGTGGCAACCGAGGTCGACGAGGAGCTTTCCCTCGGAGATTTCGTCCTTAGTGGTGGCGAAATCGCCGCGATGGCGCTGATAGACGCCATGGCGCGGTTGCAGCCCGGTGTGCTGGGGCATGAGCTGTCGGCGCAGCAGGATTCTTTTGTCCAGGGTCTGCTGGACTGTCCGCATTACACTCGTCCGGCAATGCTGGACGGGAGGCAGGTGCCGGAGGTATTGCTCAGTGGCGACCACGAACGGATTCGCCGCTGGCGCCTGAAGCAGAGCCTGGGTCGCACCTGGCAGCGTCGTCCGGATTTATGGCAACAGCTAGAGCACAACGATGAACAAAGGGCACTGCTAGCGGAATTTATTCGCGAGCTGGCCGATGAAGGCTAGGTATTAGTCGTCCTCTCGGTCCAGCGCTTCTTACAAGCGGGTCGGGCATGTCGCCCTGAGCCGCAACGATAGACACAGATACAGGAGCAAAACATGAGCAACAAGAACCCGGTTATCCAGCAGATTGAAAAAGATCAGATGGGCAAGGAGGTGCCGCAGTTTGGCGCCGGTGACACTGTGGTGGTCCAGGTCAAGGTGAAAGAGGGTACCCGCGAGCGCTTGCAGGCCTTTGAAGGCGTGGTCATCGGCAAGCGCAACCGCGGCCTCAACTCGTCGTTCATCGTGCGCAAGATTTCCCACGGCGTTGGGGTAGAGCGCACATTCCAGACCTACAGTCCTGCGGTTGAGCAGATCAAGGTTAAAACCCGCGGAGACGTCCGTCGCGCCAAGCTTTACTACCTGCGCAACCTCACTGGCCGTGCAGCCCGCATCAAGGAAAAGCTCAACTAGAAGCCGGGACGGCGATGAAAGGGTGGACTTCCACCCTTTCCTGTTTTTGCCGGCAGGGTTGCTGGTGCCACATTACCTGGCGCAGACCTGTCAACGGCGCCTCGGGGGCAATCGATGCTGACAGCAACGGCCGACATCGAAAGCTATATCGACGCGGTCTGGATGGAGCGCGGCCTGGCACGCAACACGCTGGACTCCTATCGATCCGACCTGCTCAAGTTCGCCCGCTGGCTGCATCCCCGGGGGATTGCCCTGGGCGACGTTGCCCGGGACAATCTCGAACATTACCTGGCGGATGAATTGCACAGTGGCAGGTCCGCGCGCTCCTGCGCCCGCTTGCTGTCCTGTTTGCGCGGTTATTATCGCTACCAGTTGCGGGAGGGGCGCATCCAGGCCGATCCGACCCTTGAAGTCGACAGCCCCCGGCTGGGGCGCTCGCTGCCGGGGACCCTGTCTGAGCACGACGTGGAACAATTGCTGGGAGCGCCGGACACGGAAGACTCTCTGGGGCTGCGAGACAAGGCGATGCTTGAATTGCTGTACGCCTGCGGGCTGCGAGTGTCCGAACTGGTGTCCCTGCAACTGTCGCAAATCAATTCCAACCAGGGCGTGGTGCGGATCATGGGCAAGGGTTCCAGGGAGCGGCTAGTGCCGATGGGTGAAGAGGCCAGAGAGTGGTTGTTGCGCTACTGCCTGGCTGCCCGCCAGGAGTTGATGGTGGGCAAGCGCAGCGATATCCTGTTTCCATCGCGGCGTGGGGATAGGATGACCCGCCAGACTTTCTGGCACCGCATCAAGCACTATGCGAGGCAGGTCAATATCACGGCGCCGCTTTCACCGCACACCCTGCGCCACGCCTTTGCCACCCACCTGATCAACCACGGCGCCGATTTGCGGGTGGTGCAATTATTGCTGGGTCATAGTGATCTCTCTACCACGCAGATATATACTCATGTCGCTCAGGCGCGGCTGCAGGATCTGCACGCGAGGCACCATCCCCGGGGTTAGGTGCCGGTTACCGGCAGCGGGACCAGCGAGCCATGGAACCCTCCCCGGGAACGCATCGCCTCCCTCGCTGTCCCCTCTAAAAGTCCTTCACAATGTGAGCTGTCTAATGAAAAAAGTGTACCGATCGATTGTTTTGCTGGTTGTCATGGTGTTTCCTGTGGCGGCGTTGTCAGCCGAGCTGGCGACCGTCGAGAAACAGATAAAAGCCCGCTTTAACGCGGTGATGCCGACCTTCGAAGTGGAATCCGTGGCGCCCAGCGCTGTGGCCGGGCTGTACGATGTGCAGATCCTCAACGGGCCTTTGTTGATGGTTACCCCGGAGGCTGACTACTTTATCAGCGGCGATGTGTTTGCAACGGGCTCCGGCAAGCTGGAGAACCTCAGTGAGGTCAGGCGACAGAAAGAGCGCCTGGCGGATGTGGCCGGCTTCGACAAGGACCAATTGATCGTGTTTACGCCGGAGCAAGGCGCCAGGCGCTGGGTTGCGGTGTTTACCGATGTGAAATGCGGCTACTGCCGCAAGTTCCATGCCGATGTTCCCGCACTCAACGAGATGGGCATAGAAGTCCGTTACTTTTCCTTTCCGATTTTTGATGGCTCACGCAATGAGATGATCAGCGCTCTTTGCGCCAAGGATCCCAAGCAGGCCATGACCACCCTCAAGGGCGGTGGCAAGATCCCTGAAAACCTCTGTGCCAAGCAGTCCATCGATGCCCAGTTCGCTCTGGCCAGGAAGCTCGGCCTGAGCGGCACACCCGGAATTGTGCTGGATGACGGTACCCTGCTGAAAGGCTATGTCGAGCCCGCCAAGTTGGCCGCAGAAATGGGTTTGCAGCCAGGGTAAGCCAGGTCCAGGAGCGCCCAGGCTCGCGCTTTCAGGCTGATGGCGCTGGCCCGCCGGGGGCTTTTCAGCGACAATACCCGCATTTTTCGCGCTGCGGATTTCAGGCGGCGCAGCTTGTGTGAGTAGCAGCCAGTAAGAGCTGTTCCCAGTTGATGAGGTGTGCATGTTAAAGGCAGTCAAGGTCGGTATTTGCGGCCTGGGTACGGTGGGTGGGGGCAGTTTCCGGGTCCTGCAGGACAACGCCGATTTGATCAGGGCCCGGGCCGGGCGCAGTATCGAGGTGACCCACATCGGTGCCCGGCGCGACAATCCCCATTGCGATGTTGGCGACACCCGGGTGAGCCGGGATGTGTTTGCGGTCGCTGATGATCCGGATATCGACATTCTGGTGGAGACCATTGGCGGCTGCGAGGTGGCGCGGGAATTGGTTTTGCGGGCGCTCGACAACGGCAAGCATGTGGTTACCGCCAACAAGGCGCTGATCGCCGAGCATGGCAACGAAATCTTTCGTCGTGCCGCCGAAAAGGGCGTAAGCGTGGCCTTCGAGGCCGCTGTGGCCGGCGGTATCCCGATCATCAAGGCGATTAGAGAGGGGCTGGCGGCCAACCGGATAGAATGGTTGGCCGGCATCATCAACGGTACCGGTAATTTCATCCTCAGCGAAATGCGGGAAAAAGGGCGCAGCTTCGAGGATGTTCTGGCCGAGGCCCAGCAACTCGGTTATGCGGAGGCCGATCCCACCTTTGATGTCGAAGGTATCGATGCCGCTCACAAACTGGTCATTCTGGCGTCCATTGCCTTCGGCATCCCGCTGCAGTTCGACAAGGTCTTCACCTAAGGTATCAGCAGCATCGACCTGCGCGATGTCACCTATGCCGAGGAGCTGGGCTATCGGATCAAGCATCTGGGCATTGCCCGGCGCACGGATAACGGCATAGAGCTGCGGGTGCATCCCACCCTGATTCCCGCCGAGCGGCTTCTGGCCAATGTCAATGGTGTGATGAACGCGGTGATGGTGGAAGGGGACGCGGTGGGCCCCACCCTTTCCTATGGTGCGGGGGCCGGTGGCGGACCGACCGCCTCTGCCATCGTCGCGGATATCATCGACGTTGCCCGCGGTCTGGAGGATCCGTTCCACAGTAATGTGCCCCACCTGGCTTTCCATAGCGAATACCTGTCTGCGGAGCCGATCCTGCCCATCGAGGAGGTGGAGACGGCGTTTTATCTGCGCATGGAGGTTGTCGATCGGCCCGGTGTGTTGTCGAAGATCGCCCAGATAATGAGTGATGCCGGCATCAGCATCGAAGCCCTGATTCAGAAAGCGCCCAAGCATGGCGCCGTCACCGTGCCCCTCATCCTGCTGACCAATGTCGCCCGGGAGGGCCTGTTGATGAAGGCGGTGGCGAGTATCGAGGCACTGGACAGCGTGACCGGCGCGGTGACCCGGATGCGGGTCGAGGCGCTGGACGGTTGAACGGCTTGAAAAATCCGCTTTGACAAACGGCTAACAGGACAACAGTTGTGAAATATATCAGCACCCGCGGGAGAGCCCCCGCACTGGGCTTTGAAGAGGTATTGTTGACCGGGCTGGCCAGTGATGGCGGTCTGTATGTGCCCGAATCCCTTCCAGAATACAGTGCCGCCGAGATCGCCTCCTGGGCGAGCCTGGATTATGCGCAGCTCGCCTATCGCATCATCCAGCCGTTTGTTGCCGATGCTATCGACGCTGCCGACTTGCGCGCTATTATCAGCGACAGTTACGCCCAGTTTCGCCACGATGCTGTGGCACCATTGGTGCAGCTGGGCCATAACGAGTGGGTGCTGGAGCTGTTCCATGGTCCCACCCTGGCGTTCAAGGATTTTGCGCTGCAGCTGCTGGGGCGCTTGTTCGACTACATACTGGAGCGCCGCCAGCAGCATGTTGTGATTATGGGCGCGACCTCCGGGGACACCGGGTCCGCCGCTATCGAAGGATGTCGGCACTGCAAGCATGTGGACATATTTATTCTCCATCCCCACGGGCGCGTATCCGAAGTGCAACGCCGGCAGATGACGACCGTGGCCGGCGCCAATATTCACAACCTGGCGGTCAAGGGCAATTTCGATGACTGCCAGGCACTGGTCAAGCGAAGTTTTGCCGATCAGTCTTTCCTGCCCGATGGGCTGCAACTGGTGGCGGTGAACTCGATCAACTGGGCCCGAATCATGGCCCAGATCGTCTACTATTTTTCCTCGGCCCTGTCCCTTGGCGCGCCCCACCGGGCGGTGTCTTTTTCCGTGCCTACCGGAAACTTTGGCGATATTTATGCCGGCTGGCTGGCCAGGAACATGGGCCTGCCGATAGAACAATTGGTGATTGCCACAAATCGCAATGACATTCTGCATCGCTTTATGTGCCAGAACCGGTATGAGAAGCACGAACTGATCCACAGCCTCTCGCCAAGCATGGATATCATGATATCCAGCAATTTTGAGCGCGCGCTGTTCGATCTCTACCAGCGTGACGGCAGCGCGGTTGCCGAGTTGATGGAGCGTTTCAATCACCAGACCGTTGCTGTCCCGGATGCGGTATTCCAGCGCGCCAGGGCGGTGTTCGACAGTTTCGCTGTGGACGATCAGCGCACCCTGGAAGTGATTCGCCAGGTTTACGAGAGTAACGAATACCTGCTCGATCCGCATTCCGCTATCGGCGTAGAAGCCGCGCGCCGGTGCCGGCGGAATTCCTCCACCCCCATGGTAACCCTGGCCACGGCGCATCCGGCCAAGTTCCCGGATGCGGTTATCCAGGCGGGTCAGGCGGAAGAACCGACCCTGCCGCATCATATGAGCGATCTCTACCAGCGCGCGGAGCGCTACGAGGTGCTCGATGGCAAGCTGGAAACCGTACAGGCATTCATTGCTAACAACATCTCGGACCACTCGTGAGCACGATCATCCGCCGACGCGAGGCGGCGGTGGCGGCCCCGGGTAACGAAACGGCTGTCGCTGACTTGTTGTCCCGCCTCTATCGAACCCGAGGCGCGAACCCGGATGAGGATTTGGCTTATCCGCTGGGTGCGCTTCTGCCCCCCCACTTCCTGGGCGGGATCGGGCAGGCGGTAGAACTGCTGTGGCAGGCATTGCGGCGCCAGTCGGCAATCCTGGTGGTGGGCGACTTCGATGTCGATGGCGCCACCAGTACCGCGCTGGCATTAAAAGTCCTGGGTGCATTGGGTTTCCAAAAACTCGATTTCCTGGTGCCCAATCGTTTCAGAACAGGTTACGGGCTGACGCCTGCTATCGCGGCCATGGCCGCCGAGCGCGGCGCCGAATTGATCATCACCGTCGACAACGGTATCTCCAGCGTCGAGGGTGTAGCCGCCGCCAATGCCCGGGGCCTGGCGGTATTGATCACCGATCATCACCTGCCCGGGGCCTCGCTGCCCGACGCCGCGGCCATTGTAAACCCCAACCAGCCGGGCTGCGGCTTTCGCAGCAAGGCACTGGCCGGTGTCGGGGTGGTGTTTTACCTGATGACCGCGTTGCGACGGCGCCTGCGCGAGGAGAACTGGTTCATCCAGCACGGTGTGAATGAACCCAATATGGCGGACTATCTCGACCTGGTTGCACTGGGCACCGTGGCCGACGTGGTGCCACTGGACTATAACAACCGGATTCTGGTCCATCACGGACTGCGCCGGATACGGGCCGGTAAATCGTCCCCGGGTATTATGGCGCTGCTGGGTATTGCCGGTCGCAATCCGCAGCAGCTGGTCGCCGCCGACCTCGGCTTCGCCGTGGCGCCTCGCCTCAACGCCGCCGGCCGGCTCGATGATATGAGTCACGGCATACAATGCCTGTTGGCGCAGTCGGTAGAAGAGGCCCAGAGCCTGGCGCTGGAGCTTGACGGGCTCAATCTGGAGCGTCGCGAAATCGAACAAACGATGCAACGGGAGGCGCTGGCCCACCTGGATTCGGTGGAGATCAGCACCGCTGCAATGCCGGTGGGCCTGTGTCTCTATGATCGCGGCTGGCACCAGGGAGTCGTCGGTATCCTGGCCGCTCGAATACGCGAAAAATACCACCGGCCGGTGATCGCTTTCGCCGATGCCGGCGATGGCATGATCAAGGGTTCCGCGCGCTCTGTGCCCGGACTGCATATACGCGATGCGCTCGATAGGCTGGCCGCCGGGCATCCGGGCCTGTTGCACAAGTTTGGCGGCCACGCGATGGCCGCTGGCATGGAGCTGCGCGAGGCCGACTTCGAACGCTTTGCCGACGCCTTCGATGCCGTGGTCAGGTCCGAACTGGGTGCGGTTGAATTGCAGGGAGAAATCCTCAGCGACGGAGAGTTGCCAGCGGGCTTGCTTTGCCTGGAGCTGGCCCAAACCCTGCGCAATGCGGGCCCCTGGGGTCAGCACTTTCCGGAACCGGTATTCGACGGCGAGTTCATCATTCGCCAGCAAAAGCTGGTGGGTGGGCATCATCTCAAACTGGTCATGGCGCCGCTGGAGGAGCCCGGCCGCAGTCTCGATGCCATCTGGTTTAACGTGGACACCCAGTGTTGGCCCAATCCCTCAATTGAGCGGGTCCATGTCGCCTACCGGGTCGATGCCAATGAATTTCGTGGCCTGGTCAACCTGCAGTTAATGGTGAGCCACCTCGACACACCTTAGGGGTTTGGCTGGAGAAGAGCGGGCCTTTGGGCTAAAATCGCGAGCTTTTCATCACCGGAAATAGCATGGAAATCAATCCGCTCAGAAACAGCCTGCAGGATATCGACGAGCGCGTACAAGCGCTTAGGGGGTATCTTTGACTACGCAGAAAAGAAGGACCGCCTCGACGAGGTAGAGCGCGAGCTATCGGAGCCCGCGGTGTGGGAAGACCCGGAACGCGCCCAGGAGCTGGGCCGTGAGCGCGCTCGCCTCGAGGAAGTGGTGCTGGTGATCGAAAGGCTGGGCAGTGCCACCGCTGACAATGCCGAGTTGCTGGAGATGGCGTTTGAGGAGGATGATCCCGAGGCGGTCGCCGATATCGAGCGCGAAGTCGCCGGTTTGCTGGAGGAACTGGAGAGGCTTGAATTCAGGCGGATGTTTGCCGGCGAGGCCGATCCCAGCAACGCCTATCTGGATGTGCAGGCCGGTTCCGGTGGAACGGAGGCCCAGGATTGGGCTGAAATGCTGTTGCGGATGTACCTGCGCTGGGGCGAGCGCCGCGGCTTCAAGACCGAATTGATCGAGGCTTCGGACGGCGATGTGGCGGGCATCAAGAGTGCCACCGTGCGATTTGAGGGCGAGTACGCCTTTGGTTGGCTGCGCACTGAAACCGGTGTGCACCGGCTGGTTCGCAAGTCGCCCTTTGATTCCGGCAATCGGCGCCACACTTCCTTTGCCTCGGTGTTCGTGTCCCCCGAAATAGATGATAGCTTTGAAGTCGAGGTCAATGCCGCCGATCTGCGCTTCGATACCTATCGCGCCAGCGGCGCCGGCGGCCAGCACGTCAACAAAACCGATTCTGCGGTGCGCATAACCCATGCGCCCTCGGGTATCGTGGTGCAGTGCCAGAGCGAGCGCTCCCAGCACCAGAACCGCGATCGTGCCATGAAGCAGCTGAAGTCGAAACTCTATGAAATGGAGATGCAGAAGCGCCAGGCAGAACAGCAGGCGCTGGAGGACAGCAAGTCGGATATCGGCTGGGGTAGCCAGATTCGGTCCTACGTGCTCGACGACCAGCGCATCAAGGATCTGCGCACCGGGGCGCAGACCAGCAATTGCCAGGTGGTACTCGACGGCGATATCGACCTTTTTATTGAAGCCGCGCTGAAGAGCGGCCTGTAGACCGCGCCCGTGGTTATTTGGAGCACCTGTTTATGACCGAGCATGACGACGCCCAGAACGAAAACCGGCTCATTGCCGAGCGCCGTGCCAAACTGGGCACGATTCGCCAGCAGCGCCAGGCTTTTCCCAATACCTTTCGCAGGGACAGCCATGCCGAAGATATCGAGCGCTTGCTGGGTGACAAGGGTAAACAGGAGCTGGAGTCGCTGAATCATTGTGTGAGTGTCGCCGGTCGGATCATGGCCCGGCGCGGACCTTTCCTGGTGCTGCAGGACATGACCGGCCGGATACAGGCCTACGTCGACAAAAAACTGCTGAGCGAGCAACGGGTCGCTGAAATCAAGAGCTGGGATATCGGCGATATTATCGGTGCCAGCGGTCCAGTGCATCGCTCGGGTAAAGGCGACTTGTACGTCTATATCAACCACGTTGAACTGGTGACCAAATCGCTGCGTCCGCTGCCTGACAAGTACCATGGCTTGACCGACCAGGAACTACGTTATCGGCAGCGCTATGTCGACCTGATCATGAACGAGGAAACCCGCCGTGTGTTCAGGTCTCGCGCGGTTCTCATCGACGCTATTCGTGACTACCTGACCGATCGCGAATTTCTGGAAGTGGAAACACCGATGATGCAGGCGATACCCGGTGGAGCGGCGGCGCGGCCGTTCGTGACCTACCACAACGCCCTGAATCTTGAGATGTACCTGCGAATAGCCCCCGAGCTTTACCTGAAACGACTGGTGGTTGGCGGCTTTGAGCGGGTATTCGAGATCAACCGCAATTTTCGTAATGAGGGGGTTTCCACCCGCCATAACCCCGAGTTCACCATGCTCGAATTTTATCAGGCCTATGCGGATTACCATGATCTGATGGACCTGACCGAGGAGTTGATGCGTTACATTGCCGACCGGGTCAATGGCACTCGCCAGATAAGCTACCAGGGCCGTGACTACGACTTCGAACAGCCCTTCGCCCGGATGTCCGTGTTTGACTCGATCCTGCATTTCAACCCCGACCTGCGCGCCGGGCAGCTATCGGACATCCAGAGTGCCAGCGACCTGGCCCGCTCCCTGGGTATCGATGTCAAGGCCCGCTGGGGGCTGGGCAAAATCCAGATCGAGATTTTCGAGGCGACGGTGGAGGAGCGCTTGCTCGACCCCACATTCATTACCGAATACCCAACCGAGGTTTCGCCGCTGGCCCGCTGCAATGACCAGAATCCTTTCGTGACCGACCGTTTCGAATTCTTTCTCGGCGGGCGCGAAATTGCGAATGGCTTTTCCGAGCTTAATGATCCCGAAGACCAGGCCGAGCGCTTTCGCAAACAGGTGCAGGAAAAAGCCGCCGGTGACGATGAGGCAATGCACTTCGATGACGACTATATCGCCGCGTTGGAATACGGAATGCCTCCCACCGCGGGCGAGGGTATCGGTATCGACCGACTGGTGATGTTTTTTACCGACAAGCCGTCCATTCGCGACGTACTGTTGTTTCCCCACCTGCGTTCCCACAATTGAAGCCTCGATCCAGGGGACAAATGTTGCGAGGGTGAGCTATGGATATTGGTGACCTGCGACGTGAGTACCGTTTGTCCGGCATCTCCCGCGCCGACTTACTGTCCGATCCCGTGGCCCAATTCTCGCGCTGGTTCGAGCAGGCACAGGATGCCGATCTGGGCGACCCCAATGCGATGATCCTGGCCACTGTCGACAGCCAGGGCCAGCCCCGCCAGCGCACGGTATTGCTCAAGTATTACGACCAGCACGGCTTTGTCTTCTTTACCAACCTGGAAAGCACAAAGGCGAAACACATTGCCGAAAACAACCGGGTGAGCCTGCTGTTTCCCTGGTTGTCCCTGGAGCGCCAGGTGATCGTGGACGGTATCGCCGAACGGATCTCCGCTGCTGATTCCATGCGTTATTTTATGAGCCGGCCCCATGATTCCCAGTTGGCGGCTTGGGTATCGAACCAGAGCCAGCCACTGAGCTCGCGCCAGCTGTTGTTGCAGAAATTTGATGAGCTCAAACGCAAGTTTGCCGCGGGTGAGGTGCCGATGCCCTCATTCTGGGGCGGCTACCGGGTGCGTCATCACCGGTTGGAGTTCTGGCAGGGCCGGGAGAAGCGCCTGCATGACCGCTTCGAGTATACCCCGAGCGGAAGCAGTGCCTGGCAGATTGAACGATTGGCGCCCTGAGTTGCGGCCATCCACTTCACGATAACCATCGGCGTGGGTGTTTCGTCGCATCGACCCTGGCGGGCGTGACCACACAGGAGGTGCAGCTAATGCTGGATCGGATTCGATTTTGGCTCAATCGTCTGGGTGAACGGCTCTGGGTAAAGCCCCTGGTGATGTGTCTGGTGTCGATCGTCGCTGTGTTTCTGGCGCAACTGGCAGACGACCTGGGCATGGCGCCGCTGGTGCCGGACATCAGCGCCGATTCGATTGCCAACCTGCTGACTATCATGTCCTCCAGCATGCTGGTGATCGCGACCTTCGCGGTGGGCTCCATGCTGTCGGCCTACACCTCTGCTGGCAATACTACAACGCCGCGATCATTCTCCCTGATTGTTTCGGACGACCTCTCCCAGAATGCGCTGTCGACCTTTGTGGGAGCGTTCATTTTCAGTATTGTTGCCCTGATCGCACTGACCAACGGTTACTTCGACAGGGCCGGACGATTTGCGCTATTCCTTTTTACCCTGGGGACCCTCGCCACGGTGGTGTTCACCTTTGTGCGCTGGGTCGATCGCATCGCGCGCCTGGGCCGCAGGGGGAATACCATGAGCAAGGTCGAAGACGCCGCCGCCGCGGCCCTGCAGCGGCGCCGGGTGATGCCCAATTTACGCGGTGTTCCGCCACGGGGCGATCCGGCCGATGGCACACCGGTGTATGCTCGCTCCATCGGCTATGTGCAGCGGGTTGATGTGCCGGCGCTGCAGAATTATGCCGAACAACTGCAGATTCATATCGTGCTGCTGGCACAGCCCGGTAAGCTGGTGATCCCCGGCCGGGTGCTCGCCCATGCCAGGGGCCATATCGACAATTCCGACTTCGATCCGTTGTTGATTGAAAAGGCATTCCTGATCGGCAAGGAGCGAACCTTCGACGAAGATCCACGCTTCGGCCTGGTGGTGCTGTCCGAGATCGCCAGCACAGCGCTGTCGCCAGCCATCAATGATCCCGGCACGGCGATCGGGGTCATCACGACCCAGGTGCGGCTGTTGTCCGAATGGAGCGAGCCTCTGGGCGAGCACGAGTTAGAGGCTCCCACCTGCGATCGCATCGAGGTGCCAGCGCTGGACGTTCATGAGCTGCTCGACGATGCCTTTGCTGCAATAGCCCGCGACGGCGCGGGAACAATTGAAGTAGCGGGGCGTTTGCAACAGGCCCTGCAATCCCTCGCGGCCTCGGATTCAATGCGCGATCCCGCGCTGGCATTGTCCCGGCGAGCGCTGCTTTATGGCGAAGCGGCGTTACAAATAAGCCCCGATCTAGATCAGCTCAGGGAGCTGGCCGCTTTTTCCGCCATCGCCAGTGGCAACGGCGCTCACCAGGCCGGCTGATCACAGCGCCAGGGCTTCCAGCCCGACAAAAAATACCGCGAAGCAATAGTGAATCCTGCACCGGCAGGGTCCGTCATTGTGCCGGGGCGCGCTACCTCTCCTCGCCGTTTTAGTGCAATTGTCTTGTTTTGCAGGCTTTTTTGCCGCTAACTGCAACGAGGTGCGTGGCTCGGCAAATGATCAAAGTAGCAAATTGCCGTCACCATTACTCGTATCTGCCGCCCGGTAATACTGTGCCCCCGTTTTAGTGCTGCATTTGGCCCCGAAAAATCTTAGTGGGCTCGCCGGGACACGCTAATCTTGTTTGGCCTCAATCTGGAAACAGCTTTCTAATCATCTGTGGAATCTCCGTTGCCAGACGGCCCTCGATATCCCTCACCAGCTGCATGAAAAGCTCCGCTGCGGGTGACAGCATTTGGTCCTTTTGGTAGATGAAGCCATAGTTAAATTTAAGGCTGGCTTGTCGAAAGGGCAGTGCCACGAACTTGCCACTGCTTACCAGTGCCTGAATTTGTGCGGGTGCTCCCCCGCTTACAGCGCCGCTTGTGGCGACGATCGCCCGGGCGCTTGCCAAATCTTCAATTTCTATTGAAGGAACGAGGCTTCCTGTCGAGCGATCTATCCTGCCGCCTCCCGGAAAGCTTCCGGCAAGGCGCGGTGGAACCTGGATTGCGACCAGCGGGTAACCGTCAATCTGTGCTTTCGACACATCGGCAAAGCCCGCCAGAGGGTGGCCCCTCCGACAGTAGAAAAGAAATGGATGCCGGCCCACGACTTCCGTAACAAGCCGATCACTATCTTCCGCTGCGCTGACATCTGCAAGTCCGAGCTCGACCCTGCCGGACAGCACCTCATCCACCACCTTTTGCCAATCGCCAAGCATGAACTTGTAGTGAAGCAATGGATGACGGCGAGTGATCTCAGCCGAAGCG
>JAHEGP010000213.1 GCA_024645065.1 Cellvibrionales bacterium
GTGGGCGAGCTGGTTGGCCTTGCAGTCCAGTTCCCGGTAGGTCATTTTCTGCTCAAGAAATTGCAGCGCAATGTCTTCCTGGTGCTGGTCTACGGCAGCCTCAAAAAGTGATACCAGTGAGACCTCCTCAAGCGGATAATCGACAGCCGTAGAGTTCCACTGTTGCAGCAGTGCCTGCTCCTCGCCAGCGCTCAAAAGGCCGAAGTCGGCCACGGTGGTGGTGGCGCTGGCGCCGCAAATATCTCGTAATATCTGCTGGTAAAATTCCACCCATCGCAGCACCGTTTGGCGATTCAGCAAGTCGGTATTGAAGTCAACCTCAAGCTCAATGGCCGATTGTTCATCGATAAGGTTGAAAAACACATCGTATTTTACGAAGCTGCGCGGAGTGTGCACGAATTCCGCACGCGCGCCCTCGAACCATAGTGGCGCCATTTCCAGATCCATGTTGAAACTTGCGGAAACCAGGGGCAGGCGACTGTGGTCACGGGGTACTGCAAGCATTCTGACGAGTTCGCCGTAGGCGAGGTCCTGATTGCCTTTGGCATCATTGAATTCGTTGCGCAAATCCTTCAGAAACTGGTTAAAGTTTTCGCTGGCTACAATGCGTTTGCGCACTGGCAGGAAACTGACCATATGGGTGACCAGGCTACCCAGGCCGACATTTGGATGGCCCGCCGCGGGAATGCCAACCACGATGTCATCGTTATCTCCCAGCTTGTTGAGCAACACATAATAAGCCGCAAGCATGACGACAAAAAGGGTAGTGTTGTTTTGCTTTGCGTAAGCGCGCAACTTGTCGTTGAGTTCAGGCTCGATGCTCAGGCAGAGGCGTTCGCCGGCATAGGTTTTTACCCTTGGCCGGGGATGATCCAGGGGCAGCTTCAGGTCCTCAGGCAAGCTGCTGAACACCTGCTGCCAGTATTGGCGCGCATCTGCCAGCTCTCCGGTCTCTTGCTTTTCCCTGGCCAGGGTATCGAGTTCCTCGAGCCCGGGAGGCACCCCCCGATTGGCTTGCCGACCCTGCTTCATAGCGGTGTAGTAGGTGGCAATGTCCTGCATGACCACTTCCATCGACCAGCCATCGCAGACCAGATGTGAGACCGCGAAACACAGTCGGGTTGTCACGTTTGAGTGTTTGATAACGCAGAAGCGAACCAGTGGTCCGTTTTTATAGTCAAATTGCCGGTCGATGTTACTTCGTTCTATGCTCTGAAGCTGTTCCTGCAATGCCTGGCCTTGGGCACCGGACAGGTCATGGTAGGCCACCTCAGGCGCCATATAGGGCTGAACCGCGATACCGGACTCGTCCTCAAGCACCACTGCCCGCAAGCTGGCGTGGCGATTGACGACTTTGTCGAGGGTCAATTCGAGAACCCGTTGATCAAGCTCGCCGGCAAGATCGAAAATGATCTGTTCATTGTAGGCGCTGCCAGCGCCTTCCCCCATCATCAGCGTCAGCCAGATCTCTTGCTGGGGTGGGGTCCAGGGGCGTACCAGCGGGTTGCGGCGCTGCGACTCGGGGAAGAAGCCATTATCCGCTAGCGTCCGGCCCGCACTGACGAAGGCATCAATCATTAGCTGAATATCGGCGTCGCTGTGTTCGGTAGTGAGAAAGCCCGGACGGCCTTCCCAGATATGAATGCCGTTGTGGCGCAGATGGTGGTAGAACATGCCTTCAAAGTCGGGGTTGCCATAAAAACGCGGCAGTATTACCGAGGAAAAATAGGTGATTTCTACAGGGATACCAAGGCGGTGAAAGTGACGGTTGACCTCTTCAGCAAATACCGCCGCCCTCCTGGTCACGGCAGACTGCAGAGCGGAGCCCTCGGCTTTCAGCTTATCAAGAACCGCCTTGACGGCCACCAGCGCCAAAGGATGGCGGATGAAAGTGCCGGCAAAATAGGTGACCCCGGCTTCTGGAAACGAATCGTCACCGTACTGCCACATGCCGCCATCGAGGGCGTCCATGTACTCGTGCTTTCCGGCGATGATGCCTATCGGCATGCCGCCACCGACAACTTTACCGTAGCAACAAATATCGGCTTCGACGTCATACCATGCCTGGGCACCCTTGTTGTGCAAGCGAAAGCCCGTGATGATTTCATCGAAAATCATCGGGATGCCCGCTTCCCTGGTAATGCTTCTCACTTGCCTGACGAATTCTGTTGGCTGCAGTTCCGGGGTTCGGCTCTGGATGGGCTCAATGAGAACCGCTGCCAATTCGTCTGCGTGGGCTTTTATGATGTCGAGTGAAGCCGGGTCGCCGTATTCCAGCACCAACAGGTTATGGCTGGCGGTGGCGGGAATGCCGGGCGCAGCCGGCATATTCTTGCGCTTCCCGTTGACTACCTTGGTCTTTACCAGCACCTCATCGAACATTCCATGGTAGTCACCGGAGAAGGTGATAATGAGGTCGTTGCCGGTAACCGTCCTGGCAACCCGCATGGCCGCCAGCACAGCCTCGGAACCGGTATTGCAGAAGCTGGCACGATCCATGCCGGTCAGTTCACAGACCAGCTTGGCAGCTGGACCGGCGATCTTCGATTGTGGCGCGTAATCCAGTGTCAGGTCGAGCTGCTTGTGCAGGACATCGACAATAAAATCAGGTGCATGGCCAAAAAAGGTTGCGCCGAACCCACCGGCACAGTCGATGTACTCGTTGCCATCGATATCCCACATCCGCGAGCCCTTGGAGCGCTCCCCAACCAACGGATAGGTGATTTCCTTCCACGCGTTTTTAAAACCCGAAACGGCTCGGGGGTCGGCAAAATGGGGGCGATGTTCCGCGGTGAACTGCTTGGATTTTCCGGTCTTCTTCAGCACCGCCTGCATAAATGCATCCAGGTAGTCGAGCTGGGCGGGGCTCCATTCGCTGTTCATCGCTCGCTGTACGGGCTTGAAAGGCCCAAACCGACCTGTGGCTGAAGGCGCTTCCTGGTCTGCAGCCGGGACCGCGATGCGTTCTGCCGCGGCTGGGACCGGGGCTGGAGCCGGACTTGCACCGGTATTGACCTGGCTGAACTGACTGCTTTGCAGAAGCGTCAGCATCGCGTTGGATGCCTGTATTTGCAGCGCGAGGGCCTGGGCCAGTTCGTTATTGCCGAAGCTGGCACCGGCTATGGCATTTGGCAGAGAGGGGACCGTGGCTGATTGCGCGCCATCGCTTGTTGCGCTTTCAGGAACTTGTGCCGGTTGTTCCAGCACCGTGCTGGCCGGTAGTTGAGTATCGATATACTGGGCCAGTGCTTGTAGACAGGGCGCGTCGTCAAACAGCTGGCGAAAGGTGATTTTTACCTTGAATTCCTTCTTGAACCGAAGATTCGCCTGGGTGAGGAACAGGGAGTCAAATCCCATGTCGATAAAGGATTCCGCCGGATCGATATCCTGCGCATCAATCCCCGACAGTTCCTGGATTATCTGTTTCAGTTTGGCCAATATCTGTTGCTGACGCGATTGTTGCGACACGCTGTGTCTCCTTGGTTCTTGTGCCGGGGTTGCTATCGTTGCGGCGGCTTGTGTCGTGCCTGGAATACGGGTTCCCTGATGGTCCGACATTGCCATCGGCTCAATCAGGAAACGTTTGCGCTGGAATGGGTAAAGGGGCAGCAATATTCGTCGACCGGCTGGCCAGAGAATATTTCGTTGTGCATCCAGGCTGACACCGCAATTCCACAGCCGGCCACACGCCGATAGTATAGTGTCGGTGTCGCTGGTGTTTTCTTTTGCGTGGCGCAGGCTGGGTATGGTTCGCGTGGTAAATTGTTGTTGCTGCAGGCGCACCAATGACCCCAGGGCTTTACCCGGGCCCACTTCCAGGAATACGCGATTCTCCTCCTGTGCCAAACCCTTGATGCCGTCGGCAAAGAATACGGTATTGCGCAAGTGTGCAACCCAGTACTGTGGATCGACCGCTTGCTCGTCGCTCAGCCAGTCACCACTCGAGTTAGAAACGATAGGAATCGATGGCTTGCTGAGTTCAATATTCTGCAAGTAAGCTTTGAAAGGCGCCAGTATCGGATCGAGCAGGTGAGAGTGGGCGGCGACATTGATGGGAATGCGCTGAGCGTCAACTCCATCGCTTTCAAGCCTGGCTTGCAGCTGCGCTATCGCGTCGCCTGGTCCTGAGAGTGTGCACTGCTCAGGCGCGTTGACGGTAGCAAGGCAGATTTGGGGAGACAGGTAAGCTTGCACATCTGCGGGTGACAAAGTCACACTTAGCATGCCACCCTCGGCAACCTGTTCAAACAATTCGCCGCGCAGCCGCACCAAACCCAGCGCATCTTGGTAAGACATGACGCCAGCCAGGCATGCGGCGGTGTTCTCACCCATGCTATGGCCAATCAGGGCATCCGGCTCCACCGAGCGCCGCTGCCATAACCGCGCCAATGCCATTTCTACGATAAAAAGGGCCGGCAGTTGCAGCGACGGCCGTTCCAGCTCGAGCTCCGCGCCTCTGGCGTTTACTGGCTCGGCAAACCATATGGGCTTGAGGTCGATTTGATGGTGCTGCCGCAGCAGTTCAAGGCCGAGGTCAATATCGGCGCGAAACTCGGGGTCGGACTCATACAGGCCAGCCGCCATATTGTGATACTGGGCGCCCCCCCCCGGGAACATGAAGACCACTGATGCGGCCGCGCGACTGCTTTTACCAGCCTGCAACAGGCTTCGGTCAAAGCTGCTAAGTGCATTGGCGGCGTCCGCGACGCTACTGGTGACCAGGCAGAGTCGGTGGCGAAAGTGTTCACGCCCATTGGCGAGGGTGTAGGCGACATCCTCAAGGCGCACTGTCTGGTGTCGCTGCAGAAACTCACCCAGTTGGGTCGCGGCCTGCTTCAGGGCAGGCTCTGTCTTGGTTGCAAGTATGAGCAGCCGGGATCCAGGCTGAACGGCTTGTGCAGGCCTTGGTGGCGCCTCTTCCAGAACCAGGTGGGCATTGGTGCCGCCGATGCCAAAACCGCTTACCCCTGCCCGCCGGGGCAGCGCAGCGGGCGTCCATTGGACAGTTTCGCGGCAGACATAGAAAGGGCTATTGGTGAAATCGATGGCCGAATTGGCTTGCCGAAAGTGCAGCGTCGGCACCAGGGTTTTGTGGTGCAGGCAGAGGGCGGTTTTAATCAGAGCCGCGATCCCGGCCGCCGAATCCAGGTGACCGAAATTCGACTTTACCGAGCCCAGACCGCAATATGCCGTGTGCTGGGGGTCGCGGCCAAAAGCCTGCGTCAGACCGGCAACCTCAATAGGATCTCCCAGGGCGGTACCGGTACCGTGTGTTTCGACGTAGCTGATTGACTCTGGCTCAACACCCGCTATCGCCTGGGCCATGGCGATGACCTCTGCCTGTCCGTCTACA
>JAHEGP010000214.1 GCA_024645065.1 Cellvibrionales bacterium
GAAATTGAGCATCTGCGGAATAAACATCTCGCTGGTGCTGGCGACAATATTGCCGATACCCTGGCGTATATCCAGCAAGTCCCAGGCTGCCGAATCAGCGACCGCCAATTGCCGGGTTGACTCCTGCCAGAAAGACGCCGCCTCGCGGCGGGGTAAACGCACCAGGTAGCGCGGGCCCGAACCCTCCAATTGCATGCAGTGGCCAGTATTGAAGCTGGTCTGGCAGAGGGAGCCGCCGGGCAATATTCCGTCGCCATGGTGCTGGATAAAGTCGCGGGCAGCTGCGCCTGCCAGGCCAAACACAAGCCATGCCTGGGTCAGGTCCAGCAATTGTGCTTTGGAAAAGACAATGTATTTCGCGAGCGACTGCTTTAGCGCCGGTAATGTCGAGTAAGGCAGGAGGCAGGCATAGTGTTGGGCCGACTGTTGGGCGAGAATAAAACTCGCGATGGCTCGACCCTTGGGGGTGCAGTGGACACCCCGGCGGCCGGCGGCCAGGCTTACCGAATCCAGGTCACAGCTGAGTTGACCCTGCAGGAATCTGCAGGCATCGCTACCTTCGACACCAAGAACCCCCAGCTGAGGCAGCAGGGTGACGAAATCCTTGTTGACCTGCTGCTCCAGCGGCAGCTCCGTTTCGGTAAAAGCGATGCCCTCGGGTGACACGCTGAAAGCCTGAGTTATTACCGAACTTAACCAGTCCTGCTGCATTGATATTCCCCATGTTAAAGGCCTATGTTATGACTTCCGACGATGGCTGTCAGCAGCGAGCGGCCTGCCTGGTGCGGCAAAAGACACTGCTGAGCTAATGCAATCCACAGCCTGACTATTTACTATGACCAATCAATAATTGATTGAGCGGGCAATTCCATGATTTCTGATCAAGATTACAAGCGCATCTACTGGCACAGTCGGCGCGGCATGCTGGAGCTGGATCTGATTCTGGTACCTTTTGTTGAAAACCACCTGCGCGGGCTGTCGGAGCCGGATCAGCAGCACTTCGTGCGCCTGCTGCAACAGGAAGATACCGATCTGTTTCGCTGGTTCATGCGCGCTGAGAAGCCTGCTGACCCGGATCTTGCGAACATTGTCGGGCAAATTCTGGACGTGACCCTTGTTAACTGAATGGCACCCTGCGCGCTCACGTCTTGCTCGCCGGGCGCTGTTGGGAAGCGTTGTAGCAGCACTCGCAAGCTTGTTTTTTACCGCACCGAAGAGTGCCCTGCAGTGGCTTGTCCTGGCGCTATTGCTCGGCGTATTTTTGCGCGCATTGATCAGGGATTGGCGCCGCGAAACGCTGGAATTCGGTTGTGAGCAGGGGCAGTGGTTCCTGCGTCGCGAGGGACTACGCGAGTCCGTAGTGCTGCGTCACAGTCATTTTCTAACGCATCGAGTGGGGGTTATCGGGTTTACCACCGCCGCAGGGGATACGGTAACCATCACTATCTTGCCGGACTCACTGAGCGTCGACGATTGTCGCAGCCTGGCGGTAGCTTTGGCCTGAAACCTAATCCGTTGCTGCAAACTCGGCGGGATTCAAAATAGTATCGATTGCCAATGGTGCCGGAGCAGGGAAGTCGAGGGTGTAGTGCAGGCCCCGGCTTTCCTTACGTGCGCTGGCGGACTCAATGATGAGCCTTGCCACAACGGACAGGTTGCGCAGCTCAAGCAGATCGTTACTGACCTTGTAGTTACTGTAGTATTCGGCTATTTCCTGCTGCAGCAACTGGATGCGATGCGAGGCTCGCTGCAGGCGCTTGGTGGTGCGCACGATACCGACATAGTCCCACATGAAGCGTCGCAGTTCCTCCCAGTTGTGGGAAATGATAACGTCTTCATCCGAGTCGGTTACCTGGGACTCGTCCCAGGGCGGCGCCGGCTCTGGTAGCGCTACATCGCGGCTTTGGGCGAAAATGTCTGCCGCTGCTGCGCGACCCCATACGATGCATTCCAGGAGCGAATTGCTGGCCATACGATTAGCGCCATGTAATCCGGTAAAGGCAGTTTCGCCGATGGCATACAGCTGACTGACATCTGTTCTACCACACAAATCTACCATGACCCCGCCGCAGGTGTAGTGCGCAGCTGGCACCACCGGAATGGGCTCACGGCTGATATCCAGTCCGTACTCGAGGCAGCGGGCACGCACATTGGGAAAGTGGCTCTCGATAAAATCAGCGGGTCGATGGGTGATGTCGAGAAATACACAATCGATGCCCAGGCGCTTGATTTCATGGTCGATTGCGCGGGCTACGATATCCCTGGGCGCTAACTCGGCGCGCTCGTCGAAGCGCGGCATGAAACGCTCACCGTCGGGCAAGCGCAGGTAGGCACCCTCACCGCGCAGTGCTTCGGTTAGCAAAAACGAGCGCGCCTGGGGGTGGTAGAGACAGGTCGGGTGAAACTGGTTGAACTCCATGTTGGCAACCCGACAGCCGGCTCTCCAGGCCATCGCGATGCCGTCGCCGCTGGCGACATTGGGGTTGCTGGAGTACAGATAGACATTGCTGGCGCCCCCGGTTGCCAGAACGGTAAAGCGTGCGCTAAAGCATTCAACCCTGCCGGTATCGCGGTTCAGCACGTAGGCCCCCGCGCAGTGGCGCCCTTCGTCACTATCGACCAGGATCAGGTCCACAGCGACCCGACTGGGTAAAAAGTTGATATTGGGATGGCTGCGGGCGTTCGCTGTCAGGGTCTCGGATACGGCCTTGCCGGTGGCGTCTGCGGCATGAATAATACGCCGGTGACTATGGCCGCCCTCGCGGGTGAGGTGGTACTTGGCCGGGCCACTTTCGTTTTCAGTAAAGGGTACGCCCTGGTCAATTAACCAATCGATTGCAGCGGTACTGTTTTCAACGGTGTAGCGCACCACATCCTCGTGGCACAGGCCGGCGCCCGCGCTGAGGGTGTCTGCAACATGCTTGTCGACTGAATCACCGGCATCCAGCACTGCGGCGATGCCGCCCTGGGCATAGTAGGTGCTCGACTCGTTAAGCGGCCCCTTGCAAACTATCGCGACCTGTAACTGGTCCGCCAGTTGCAGGGCGAGAGTCAGCCCGGCTGCTCCACCGCCAATAATGAGGGCGTCCGGTGCGTGAACTTCGCGTTTCTGTATCGGAGTTGTCAAGCGCTCACACTCTGTGGAAAAAGCTCGGCGGGTTGCCATTGCGAGCTTGCCGGAAGAATTTACCCTGCGCTAACCGCCACTTTGTTGCATAATCCAGTGTCACTTGATGTAAGTCAAGAATCTCGGAATTCGAACAGAACTTAATGCGGTATACAGTGTCTATGGGGGCGGAACACAACTTCATGGAGGCGCAAACAAACAGCAGGCTGTGGCGTTCGCTCAACGATTACGGGAGCTCGGGTGGAAAAGAACACTGACAGCCAGCTAGTCAAGCGGGTGCAAAAAGGCGACAAGCGCGCCTTCGATTTGCTGGTTATCAAGTACCAGCACAAGATACTCGGACTGGTTGCACGCTATGTAAAAGACCGTAATGAAGTCGAGGATGTGGCCCAGGAGGCCTTCGTCAAGGCCTACCGCGCGTTGCCCAAGTTTAGGGGAGACAGCGCCTTCTACACCTGGCTCTATCGAATAGCGATCAACACCGCGAAGAATTACCTGGTCGCTCAGAATCGCAGGCCCCCTAACAGTGACATTGATGTTGCGGACGCCGACCATATGGGCGCCGGAACGGTGTTGCAGGATATCGAAACGCCGGAGAACAACCTTTTTCGCGACGAATTAAAGCTGGCGGTGGAGCATGCAATCAAGGCGCTGCCAGAAGATTTGAAAACCGCCGTAACTTTACGTGAATACGATGGTCTGAGCTATGAAGAAATCGCAGATATTATGGATTGCCCGGTAGGGACCGTACGATCGCGAATATTTCGGGCTCGCGAAGCCATCGACAAGCAGATAGAGCCCTTGATGAGTAACCTCCGAAATTGATTAAAGTCTGGAAAGCCGGTGCAATTGAAAGTGACCAGAGGTAATGCAATGACACAACCAATACGCGAATCCCTGTCAGCCTTGCTCGATGATGAAGCTGGTGAACTGGATTTGCAGCGTACCCTCAACAGCCTGGATGGGGATGAAGCTACCCTGGCCACCTGGCAGCGCTACAATCTGGTGTCGGCCAGCATGCGCAGAGAGCTGGACCAGTTTGCCGCTGTAGACCTGTCCGGGCGCATCAGGGATTCCCTCGATGGGCACCTGCAGGCGCCGGTTGCGGTGCAGCGGGATTACAAAGCCTGGCTCAGGCCCTTTGCCAGTGTCGCGGTCGCCGCGTCCGTTACCGCCGTTATTCTCACCAGCACCCAGCTTTTCAATGCGGTGAGCAACCCTTCCGAAGGTCCCTCAACCCCCGAAGCGCTTGTGGTAAGTGGCAATGTCTCTCCGGTTGTTACCGGGGCACAGTCTGTGGGTTTCGGTGGTAATCCATCGCTGGCGCAAGTTCGGCCGCAAGGGGTCATGCCCGCGGGGGCGGCTATCGCCGGACGCAGTGCGGCGGACGAGTTGGCGCAGCAGCGGCTCCAGTACTACCTGCGTAATCACGCCGAAAATGCCGCACTGAATACCAGTAGCGGCATGCTGCCGCTGGCAAGGACAGCGATTGTCGAGGGTCGTTAACAATGCTGGAGCGATGGCGCGCCGCCTCGATTTTGCTATGCCTGCTGGTATCCCATGCGGTTTGGGGAGAGCAGCTGCCAAGGGAGTATCTGGATCGGATGTCCCACAGCTTCCGCGAGTTAGACTATCGCGGAGAGTTTACTTACGAATTCGGTAGCCACATGGATACGCTCAGCATCGTGCACGCGGTGCGCAACGGGGTTGAAAAGGAGCGCCTTGCCTACCTGAACGATAACCCACGCGAAATCGTGCGAGACGGACACGAGCTGAGCTGCATTCACCCTGGCGACCAGATCATGCGGCTTGGCAGCACCATTGCCAGCGGCCCTTTTGCCCGCAGCTTCCAGGGTGTGCGTGATATCTCCGAATACTATCGATTTTCCTTTGCTGAACCGACCCGTGTGGCAGGACGCACTGCAATGCAGATCGTAGTCAAGCCTCTCGACGAGTACCGCTACGGGTTCCAGCTTTATCTCGACCAGGAGACCGGGCTGCTGCTGAAGAGTGTCACCCTGAACCCTGCGGGAACTGTACTGGAGCGATTCCAGTTCACCAGAATAGAGATAGGGGCAGATATTGCCGATAGCGAGTTACAGGCGAGCGATTTGTCGAGTAGCCATGCATTTCACTACGTCGTCGCGCAACCGAGCGAAGTTGGAGCCGCGCAGTCAATTGCAGTGGCTGGCTGGTTGCCACCGGGCTTTTCCCTGAGCG
>JAHEGP010000031.1 GCA_024645065.1 Cellvibrionales bacterium
ACGCTGACGGCGGCCCTGACCCGGGTATGTGCGGAGGTTTGGGGTGGTGAACTGCGTGGTTTTGACCAGATTGACAACGCGCCGGAAGAGCGGGCGCGGGGCATCACGATTGCGACGTCGCACGTGGAGTACGAGTCAGAAAAGCGTCACTATGCGCACGTAGACTGCCCCGGACATGCGGACTATGTGAAGAACATGATCACCGGTGCGGCGCAGATGGACGGGGCGATCCTGGTCTGTGGTGCGACAGACGGCCCGATGCCTCAGACTCGTGAGCACATACTGCTGTCACGTCAGGTGGGTGTGCCGCGTATCGTGGTTTTCCTGAACAAGGCGGATCTGCTGGCAGAGGACTGCGGCGGTGTGGATTCCGAAGAGTTCGAGGAGATGAAAGAGCTGGTAGAGATGGAGCTTCGGGACCTGCTGAACCAGTACGAGTTTCCGGGCGACGATACGCCGATCATCATGGGTTCGGCGCTGATGGCGCTGGAAGGAAGGGATGACAACGAGCTGGGCACCACGGCGGTGAGGGCGTTGGTAGACGCGCTGGACAGCTACATTCCGGAGCCCGAGCGAGCGATTGACCAGCCCTTCCTGATGCCGATTGAGGATGTGTTTTCGATTTCGGGTCGCGGCACGGTGGTGACTGGGCGGGTAGAGCGCGGCATCGTGAATTCCGGTGATGAAGTGGAGATTGTGGGAATACACAACACGGTGAAGACGACCGTGACGGGTGTTGAGATGTTCCGCAAGCTGCTGGATGAAGGTCGCGCAGGTGAGAACATTGGTGCGCTGTTGCGGGGCACGAAGCGAGAGGATGTGGAGCGCGGCCAGGTTCTGGCGGCGCCGGGCAGCATCAAGCCGCACACGCGGTTTGAGGCGGAAGTGTATATTCTGGGCAAGGATGAGGGGGGTCGCCACACGCCTTTCTTCAAGGGTTATCGTCCCCAGTTTTACTTCCGGACGACGGATGTGACGGGTGCTGTTGAGTTGCCGGAAGGGACGGAGATGGTCATGCCGGGAGACAACATCCAGATGGTGGTGACGTTGATCGCGCCGATTGCGATGGAAGACGGTTTGCGGTTTGCGATTCGTGAAGGCGGTCGTACCGTGGGTGCGGGCGTGGTAGCGAAGATCCTCGAGTAAGGGTATCGCGGGGCGGCCCGGGTGCTGCCTCAGTATCGCCAAGGGGTAAGAGTGAAAGCTCTTGCCCCTTGTTTTTTAAGCCGTGTCTGTCGGCGGTGCCGGGCTCGGCGCAAGGCCGCTGCCGGCCACATAAGCAGGGATAGCGCATCACCCTGGCGCAATGCTGAAACAAGCCCGGTGGTCGCTAGTAGAAGCTTCGGCATGCGTCAAAACTATTTTGGTCTTCGCGGGAATTACTGGTTGACAGTGTTATAGCCCAACCTTAGAATGCGCGCTCTGTTTTTCGTGGGTCAGGAGCTGGCCTGGCGGAATAAATTGTTTAACCTGGAGTTCTGGACTAGTGCAAAATCAACGAATCCGTATACGGCTGAAGGCTTTTGATCATCGCTTGATCGATCAATCCACCCAGGAAATCGTCGAGACTGCCAAGCGCACGGGCGCTCAGGTCAAAGGTCCTATTCCGCTGCCGACGAAGAAAGAGAAATTCACTATTCTGATCTCGCCCCACGTCAACAAGGACGCGCGGGACCAGTACGAAATTCGCACCCACAAAAGGTTGCTCGACATAATCGGGCCGACCGAGAAAACGGTCGACTCTCTGATGAAGCTGGATCTCGCGGCGGGTGTTGAGGTTCAAATAAGTCTCGGCTAGACCGGGAGCAGGCCCGGCCAGCAGGCGGGGTCGGGTGTGACGCACTGGAATGTGCGGCCATAGCGGGTTAAAGCCCCATACACAAGAGGTTGCAAGAATGGCTATTGCTATTGTCGGTCGCAAATGCGGCATGACGCGAGTTTTTACGGACGATGGTATTTCAATTCCGGTAACTGTGATTGAGGCAGAGCCCAACCGCATTACCCAGGTCAAGAATGCTGATACCGACGGCTACAATGCCGTGCAGGTCACTACTGGTTCACGTCGCGCTTCCAGAGTCAGCAAGCCCAGCGCCGGTCACTTTGCCAAGGCAGGTGTCGATGCGGGTCGGGGCCTATGGGAGTTTCGCGTAGACGACGCCGGGAAGGAAGAGCTTGCAGTTGGTGGTGAACTGACCGTGAGCGCTTTTGAGTCCGGGCAAAAGGTCGATGTAACCGGTGTTTCCAAAGGAAAAGGCTTTCAGGGCGGCATCAAGCGCTGGAACTTCCGTTCCCAGGACGCCACCCACGGCAACTCTCTCTCGCATCGATCCAATGGTTCTATCGGGCAGAACCAGTCCCCTGGGCGGGTCTTCAAAGGCAAGAAGATGTCGGGCCATTTGGGGTCGGAGCGGGTTACGGTGCAGAGCCTGGAAGTAGTGCGCGTCGATGTCGAGCGCAACCTTCTTCTGATCAAGGGCGCTGTACCCGGCGCCACAGGTGCGGATGTCATTGTGCGTCCTGCTATTAAAGCCAAGAACTCGTAGGGGATAGCGAATGCAGTTGAATGTTGCATCAGCCGCTAAGGGGTCTGGAGAAACCATTGAGGTTTCAGACGTAACCTTTGCCAAAGAATTTAATGAAGATCTGGTGCACCAGGTCGTCACTGCTTACCTGGCAGGTGGTCGCCAGGGAACACGAGCGCACAAAGGGCGTTCTGATGTTAACGGCGGTGGCAGAAAACCCTGGCGCCAGAAGGGTACAGGTCGGGCTCGCGCAGGAACTATACGCAGTCCTATCTGGCGTGGCGGCGGCGTAACTTTTGCCGCCCGACCGCAGGATCATTCGCAGAAAGTCAACCGCAAGATGTACCGGGCGGCATTGCGCTCGATATTTTCTGAGCTGGCGCGGCAAGAACGCTTGATTGCTGTCGATACATTTTCGGTCGAGCAACCCAGGACCAAGGTGTTGGTGCAAAAGCTCGGCAGCCTGGGTTTGGATAATGTGCTGGTCGTTACAGAGTCGGTTGACCAGAACCTGTATTTGTCTGCGCGCAATCTGCATCAGGTTGACGTGCGTGATGTCGCAGGTCTCGATCCAGTCAGTCTGATTGCGTTTGACAAAGTGCTGATTACAGTGCCGGCGTTGAAAAAGATTGAGGAGATGTTGGCATGAATGCGGAGCATTTATACAAAATCGTGTTGGCTCCCCATGTGTCGGAAAAAGCCACTATGGCCGGCGAGCGGAGCAATCAGCTGGTGTTCCAGGTTGCAGTCAACTCGACCAAGCCTGAAATCAAGAAAGCGATAGAGAAGCTGTTCGACGTGAAGGTCAAGGCGGTTCAGGTTTTGAATGTCAAAGGCAAGGTCAAGCGAAATCGCTATGGCTATGTCAACAAGCCTTCCTGGAAGAAGGCGTATGTGACGCTGGAAGCCGGGCAAGATATTGATCTTTCGGTAGCGGGTTAACAGGGGAGTCGGTTAGAGATGCCAGTCGTAAAATGCAAGCCCAGCTCTCCGGGTCGCCGTTTTGTAATCAAGGTCATCAATCCTGATCTTCACAAGGGCGAGCCGTATGGCCCCTTGCTGGAAAAGCAGGGTCGCAACGGTGGTCGCAACAGCGCCGGGCGCATCACCACGCGCCACATTGGTGGTGGGCACAAGCAACACTACCGGATCATCGATTTCAAGCGCAACAAGGACGGTATTGCGGGCACGGTCGAGCGGGTTGAATACGACCCCAATCGCAGCGCTTTTATCGCCCTGGTGTGTTACGCAGACGGTGAGCGACGCTATATTATCGCCGCCAAGGGTATGCGGGCAGGGGATACGATCATCTCCGGTGAGCGCGCCCCGATCAAGGTAGGCAACAGTCTGCCGCTGCGAAATGTTCCCCTGGGTACCATGGTTCACTGCCTGGAGCTCAAGCCCGGTAAGGGTGCGCAGGTGGCACGCAGCGCCGGGGCTGGTGTGCAATTGGTGGCGCGTGAAGGCCAGTACGCTACCGTGCGGTTGCGCTCCGGTGAAATGCGCAAGTTGCTGGCCGAGTGCCGCGCAACAATCGGTGAGGTTTCCAACAGTGAGCACAGCCTGCGCTCGCTGGGTAAGGCCGGCGCGAGTCGCTGGCGCGGTGTGCGACCCACTGTTCGTGGCGTCGCGATGAACCCGGTCGATCACCCGCATGGTGGTGGTGAAGGGCGCACCTCGGGTGGTCGTCACCCGGTTAGCCCGTGGGGTACACCCACCAAGGGTTACAAGACTCGCTCCAACAAGCGTACCGATAAGTACATCGTGCGTCGTCGAAATAAATAATTTCGACCACTGTAGATAAGAGGACAGATTTGTGCCGCGATCGTTAAAAAAAGGCCCGTTTATTGATCTTCATTTGATGAAGAAGGTTGAAACGGCTGTGGAAAAGAATGACAAGCGCCCGATCAAAACCTGGTCCAGGCGTTCTATGATCACCCCGGGAATGGTCGGCCTGACTATCGCCGTGCACAACGGGCGGCAACATGTCCCGGTGTTTGTCAGCGAAGATATGGTTGGCCACAAACTGGGTGAATTTGCCGCGACCCGCACGTACAAAGGTCATGCAGCAGATCGCAAAGTCAAGCGATAGGCATCGGGGCTCGAGGGGTTTTAACATGGAACAAGTAGCTGCAAAACTGAAGGGTGCGCGGATTTCTCCGCAGAAGGCTCGTTTGGTGGCGGACCAGATTCGCGGCAAGTCAGTTGAAGAAGCGCTTAACGTGCTGGAATTCAGCAATAAAAAGGCCGCCAATATCATCAAGAAAGTACTGGATTCGGCGATTGCAAATGCCGAACACAACGAGGGCGCGGACATCGATGAGTTGCGCGTTTCCAGTGTTTTTGTTGACGAGGCGACGACGCTCAAGCGGATAAAGCCGCGAGCGAAAGGACGGGCTGATCGTATATTCAAGCGCTCGTGTCATATAACCGTAAAAGTGGCTGATAGCTAAAAGGCGACAGGAGAGCACCAGTTATGGGTCAGAAAGTAAACCCGACGGGAATTCGGCTTGGTATTGTCAAGAAACACACCTCTGTATGGTATGCCGACAAGGATAGCTATTCAGAAAAGTTGATCGCGGACATCCGCGTGCGTGAACACCTCGAAAAGAAACTGGCTCATGCGTCGGTAAGCAAGGTCGTTATCGAGCGGCCGGCTCAAACAGCCAAGGTTACGATTCATACGGCGCGTCCTGGCGTAGTCATTGGCAAAAAGGGCGAAGAGGTCGATAAATTGCGCAGCGACATCGGCGCCATGATGGGTGTGCCGGTGCAGATCAATATCGAAGAGATTCGCAAGCCGGACCTCGACGCACGATTGGTCGCCCAGAACGTAGCCCAGCAGTTGGAGCGTCGGGTAATGTTTCGCCGCGCCATGAAGCGGGTAATGCAAAACGCACTGCGCGGCGGTGCGCAGGGTATTCGGATTCAGGTTTCGGGTCGTTTGGGCGGTGCGGAAATCGCACGCACCGAGTGGTATCGAGAGGGGCGGGTGCCGCTGCACACCCTGCGTGCCGATATTGATTATGCCACCTGGGAAGCGCACACCACTTACGGTGTAATCGGTGTGAAGGTTTGGATATTCAAGGGTGAAATCCTTGATGCTAATGCGCCAGCGGATACCGGGTCTGCTGCGTAGACTCGCTGGAATAAAGGGTAGAGAAAATGTTACAGCCTAAGCGCACAAAGTTTCGCAAGCAGATGAAAGGCCGCAATCGCGGGCTTGCGAACCGCGGCGGAAAAGTATCTTTCGGCGAGTACGGTTTGAAAGCATCTGCTCGCGGTAGGCTCACAGCTCGCCAGATAGAGGCGGCGCGGCGGGCTATGACACGCCACATCAAGCGTGGCGGTAAAATCTGGATTCGGGTTTTTCCTGACAAACCGATTACCGGCAAGCCGCTTGAGGTGCGCCAGGGTAAGGGTAAAGGTAATGTCGAGTACTGGGTAGCCCAGATTAGGCCCGGAAAGGTGCTGTATGAACTGGAAGGCGTTTCGGAAGAGTTGGCGCGTGAGGCATTTGCGCTGGCTGCTGCCAAGCTGCCGATTGCAACGACATTTGTGAAGCGGACGGTGATGTGATGAAGGCAAGTGAGTTGCGCAATAAATCAGTCGAGGAGTTGACGGCGGAACTATTGAAGGCACGGGAAGAGCAGTTCAAGCTGCGCATGAGCCAAGCCACTGGTCAACTGGGCCAAACGCACCTGATCAAGCTGTCCCGGCGCGAAGTTGCACGCATCAAAACTGTGCTGACTGAAAAGGCAGGTAACTAATATGTCACAGGAATCCAATGTGCGAACTGTCACTGGACGCGTAGTCAGTGACAAGATGGACAAGACAATAACTGTGCTGGTTGAGCGCCGGGTAAAGCACCCGGTGTATGGCAAGTACATAACCCGCTCTACCAGGCTGCATGCGCATGACGAAAACAACGAGTGCAGCGCGGGGGATGTGGTGACAATCAAGGAGACCCGGCCCTACTCCAGGAGCAAGACCTGGGCCTTGGTCTCGGTAGACCAGCAAGCACCGCAGGTCTAGAAATACAGGTATTTGCATGGTGGCCGCGGCTGCTACTGGTGGAGTGATACAGAATGATTCAGACACAGAGTTATTTAGAGGTCGCGGACAATAGCGGTGCACGAAGGGTAATGTGCATCAAGGTGCTGGGTGGTTCGCACCGGCGCTATGCGCGAGTGGGTGACCTGATCAAGGTGACCGTGAAAGAGGCAATTCCGCGGGGCAAGGTCAAGAAGGGCCAGGTGTTGACCGCGGTGGTCGTGCGGACCCGCAAGGGGGTGCGGCGCGGCGATGGATCGTTGATAAAGTTCGATGACAATGCGGCAGTATTGTTGAACGCCCAGCAAGCACCCATCGGCACGCGGATTTTCGGGCCGGTTACCCGAGAGCTACGGTCGGAGAAATTCATGAAGATTATATCTTTGGCTCCGGAAGTTCTGTAACGAAAAGGCGATCGAGGTCAAACAATGCGCAAGATCAAGACAGATGACGAAGTTATCGTCATCGCCGGTAAAGACAAAGGCAGCCGTGGCAAAGTTCTGCGCCTGTTGGACGACAACCGGTTGCTGGTGTCGGGTGTCAACATGATTAAAAAACACCAGAAGCCGAACCCCCAGGCTGGCGTGCCCGGCGGGATTATCGATAGGGAAGCACCGTTGCAGGTCTCCAACGTGGCTATTTTCAATCCCGCTACCCACAAGGCCGATCGTGTCGGCTTCAAGGTAGAGGGCGGTAAGAAGATACGCGTTTTTAAATCCAGCGGCGAAGCGGTTGACGCCTGAACGCAGATAGGTAAAGGCAATGGCAAGGTTGAAAGACGTTTACAACAACGAAATAGTGCCAAAGCTCAAACAAGAGCTGGGCGTGCAAAATGTGATGCAGGTTCCGCGTATCACCAAGGTCACCCTGAATATGGGGCTCGGTGAAGCAGTGGGCGACAAGAAAGTTCTGGAGCATGCGTTGCGCGACCTGCAGCAGATTTCCGGTCAAAAGGCGGTCGCGACGGTTGCGCGGCGCTCCATAGCCGGGTTCAAGATTCGCGATGGTTGGCCCATTGGCGCCAAGGTTACCTTGCGCAGCGATAGAATGTATGAATTTCTCGATCGTTTGATCTCGATCGCTATACCCCGCATCCGGGACTTTCGTGGTATCAGCCCGAAGCAATTTGATGGCCGGGGCAATTTTGCGATGGGTGTGACCGAGCAGATTATCTTCCCCGAGATCGATTATGACCAGGTGGATAAATTGCGCGGTCTGGATATCGTAGTCACAACGAGTGCGCGCAACGACGATGAAGGCCGCGCCTTGTTGCGGGCATTTAACTTCCCTTTGAAGAGCTAGGAGCCAGCCAACAATGGCCAAAACCTCCATGATTGAGCGCGAAAAGAAGCGCGAGCGGACAGTGGCAAGATACGCCAGGAAGCGTGCGGAGCTGAAAGCGATAATTGCCGACCCAGAGGCAGAAGATGAAGCGCGCTGGGATGCACAGGAAGCCCTGCAAAAACTTCCTCGTGACGCAAGTCCGGTGCGCCAGCGTCGCCGCTGCCAAATGACGGGCCGGCCACATGGGGTTTATCGAAAATTTGGGCTGTCGCGCAACAAGTTGCGTGAGGCAGCCATGCGCGGTGATGTGCCGGGCCTGGTTAAATCGAGCTGGTAGACGCGTGCGCGTTACAGGAGCAATGAAACAATGAGTATGCAAGATCCACTGGCAGATATGCTGACGAGGATTCGCAACGCACAAATGGCGGGTATGGCAGCTGTCAGCATACCGTCCTCAAAAGTGAAAGTAGCGCTGGTCGAGGTGCTGAAGAGCGAAGGCTATGTGGGTGACTTCGAGGTGCAGGATATCGATGGGCACAAGGCGCTGACGATTAGCCTGAAGTACTACCAGGGGCGACCGGTTATCGAAGAGCTGAAGAGAGCCAGCCGGCCCGGATTGCGTTGTTATGCCAGCAAGGACGAGTTGCCGAAAGTAAGAGGTGGGCTGGGAGTGGCGATTGTCTCGACCAGTAAGGGTGTTATGACCGATCGTGCTGCAAGAGCGGCTGGTGTTGGTGGTGAAGTCCTCTGTACCGTTTTTTGATAGCGCTTGATGTTTGACAGGTAAGCAAATATGTCACGAGTAGGAAATACACCGGTGGAGGTTCCTGCCGGAGTTGAAGTCAAGCTCCAGGGTCAACAGGTATCGGTCAAGGGTGGCAAGGGCAAGCTGGATTTTCAGGTTCACGATGCTGTGCTGGTGGAACAGGACGGGAAAGTTCTGAACTTATCGCCGCGCAATGGCGGCAAGCTTGCCAGTGCGATGACCGGAACCATGCGCGTATTGATCAACAACATGGTGACCGGCGTCAGTGAGGGCTTTGAGAAGAAGCTGGAGCTGAACGGCGTAGGTTACCGGGCCAGGGTATCGGGCAACACAGTCAATTTAACGCTGGGGTTTTCCCATCCGGTTGACTACGAACTTCCCGCCGGCGTAACCGCCGAAACTCCCAGCCAGACCGAGATAGTGGTCAAGGGTATCGATAAGCAATTGGTTGGCCAGGTTGCCGCGGAAATTCGCGGGTTTCGTCCACCTGAGCCCTACAAGGGCAAGGGCGTGCGCTATTCCGGTGAATACGTGCGGCGCAAGGAAACCAAGAAAAAGTAACGAGGTAGCTCATGAGCGCAAAGAAAACTGCAAGACTGCGTCGGTCGCGCCGCAGCCGCGCCAAGATACGCGAGCTGGGCGCGACGCGTTTGTGTATTTATCGTACGCCGCGTCACATTTATGCGCAGGTCATAGCCGGCTCCGGCGACCAGGTATTGGCTTCGGCTTCTACCCTGGACAAGAACCTGCGACAGGGTTCTACCGGGAACACAGATGCCGCTACCAAGGTAGGGGCGCTGATTGCCGAGAGAGCCAAAGCGGCAGGTATTGACAAGGTGGCGTTCGATCGCAGTGGTTACAAGTACCACGGTCGAGTCAAGGCGCTGGCCGAGGCGGCCCGTGAAGGCGGACTGGAGTTTTAGGGTTTAGGGTAACGATATGGCGTATAAAGATCAGGGCGATAAAGGTCAGACAGAAGGTCTGCAGGAGAAGCTGGTTCAGGTGAACCGAGTGGCCAAAGTGGTGAAGGGCGGCCGCATCTTTGGTTTCACTGCGTTGACTGTCGTCGGCGATGGCAAAGGCCGGGTTGGTTTTGGCCGCGGCAAGGCGAGGGAAGTTCCGGTCGCGATCCAGAAGGCAATGGAGGCGGCCCGCCGCAATATGATCGATGTGCAGCTCGACGGAGATACCATCCAGTATCCGGTGAAGGCAGCGCACGGCGCCTCCAAAATTTATATGCAGCCCGCTTCAGCTGGTACCGGGATCATTGCCGGAGGGGCAATGAGAGCGGTTCTGGAGTTGGCCGGGGTGCACAACGTACTGGCAAAGTGCTACGGCTCAACCAACCCGGTCAACGTCGTGCGGGCAACCTTTAACGGGTTACAGCAAATGCGTTCGCCGGACGATGTGGCGCAAAAGCGCGGCAAGACACTGGAAGAAATACTGGATTAAGGGCAGGTAGCAGAAATGGCCAACAAAACCATCAAAGTGACCCAGATTCGCAGCACGATTGGTCGCCTGGAGTCGCACAAGGCCTGCCTTCGAGGTCTCGGGCTGCGGCGGATCGGTCACACAGTCAGCGTCGAAGACACGCCTGCGGTGCGCGGCATGATAAATAGGGCGAATTACCTGGTACAGGTAGAGGAAGCGTAAACATGACTGAAGGCTTGCGTTTAAACAAGCTGAGCCCCGCTCCGGGCCGGGTCAGGGAAGCTCGCAGGGCCGGTCGCGGTATCGGCAGCGGTCTTGGCAAGACTGGTGGCCGTGGCCATAAAGGGCAGAAATCGCGCTCCGGCGGGACTGTTCGGCCGGGTTTTGAAGGGGGCCAAATGCCCCTGCAGAAGCGGCTGCCAAAATATGGCTTCAGCTCGCGAGTCGGGCGCGCCACAGCGAGTATCCGTTTGGCAGAGTTGAACAAGGTCGAGGGGGATACCGTTGATCTGGAGGCGCTGCGCAAGGCTGGTTTGGTCACAGCAAGTATTTCCCGCGCCAGGGTGTTCCTGTCGGGAGAGCTAAAGCGCTCCATGGCGGTCAAGGGGTTGGGTGTAACCAAGGGTGCGCGAGCCGCTATTGAAGCTGCCGGCGGCTCGGTAGAGGAATAAATGGCTAATCCTAAGCTGGCCCAGCAGGCTGGGAAAGGTAACTCCGGCATGGGTGAGCTGTGGGCTCGCCTGCGGTTTTTGTTTCTGGCGATTTTGGTTTATCGGGTGGGAACTCATATCCCTGTGCCCGGGATCGATCCCGAACGGCTGGCGACGATGTTCAATCAGAACCAGGGCACGATTCTGGGTCTGTTCAACATGTTTTCCGGTGGAGCGCTGGAGCGCATGAGTATCCTGGCTCTGGGGATCATGCCGTACATCTCTGCGTCGATCATCATGCAGTTGATGTCGGCGGTCTCGCCCCACCTTGAGCAACTGAAAAAAGAGGGTGAGGCGGGGCGGCGCAAAATCAGCCAGTATACGCGCTACGCAACTGTCGCGCTGGCGTTGATACAAGCATCAGGTATGGCGGTCAGCCTCGCCAGCCAGAATCTGGCCTACGCCCCGGGCTTTACCTTTTATTTCGTCGCGATAACATCCCTGGTCACGGGCGCGGTGTTTATGATGTGGTTGGGCGAGCAGATGACCGAGCGGGGGATCGGCAACGGGATATCAATGCTGATCTTTGCCGGTATCGTTGCGGGCTTGCCGGGTGCAATCGGCCAGTCACTTGAGCAGGCGCGCCAGGGTGAGCTGAACATACTGGTACTGTTGTTCATGCTGGTGTTAGCCTTCGTCGTCATTTTTTGCATTGTCTTTATCGAGCGCGGCCAGCGCCGTATCGCGGTGCACTACGCACGCAGGCAGCAGGGACGCAAGTCCTTCGCTGCGCAGAGCAGTTTTTTGCCGTTGAAGGTCAATATGGCCGGGGTGATACCGGCTATCTTCGCCAGTAGCATTTTGCTGTTCCCGGCATCCCTGGCCCAGTGGTTTGGTCAGTCGTCCAATATGGAGTGGCTGCAGGAACTGTCCCTGGCGATCGGGCCGGGGCAGCCCCTCAACATTATCTTGTTTACGATTTTGATCGTGTTTTTCTGTTTCTTTTATACCGCGTTGATGTTTAACCCGGAGGAGGTTGCAGACAATCTCAAACGATCCGGCGCGTTTATCCCGGGCATTCGCCCGGGCAAGCACACAGCCGACTATATCGATGGCGTGCTGACCCGCCTGACCATGTTTGGATCAGCCTACATCGCTGCCGTGTGCCTGTTGCCCCAGTTTCTGGTGGTCGCCTGGAATGTGCCGTTTTACCTCGGTGGCACATCGTTGTTGATCGTGGTGGTGGTGGTCATGGATTTTATGGCGCAGGTTCAGTCCCACCTGATGTCCCATCAATATGATCACTTGATGAAGAAGTCCAATTTGAAAAGTTATGGTGGCCGCAGCTAAGGCGCGGTCAGTAGAGAGCCTGTTGAATATTTGGAGTACGTAATGAAAGTCAGGGCTTCAGTAAAAAAAGTTTGTCGCAACTGCAAGATCATCAGGCGCAGGGGTTCGGTTCGGGTGATCTGCAAAACCGAACCGCGCCATAAGCAGCGTCAGGGTTAGTTCACCGGGGCCTGTTAGTATGACGGGCTATTGATTTTTGTTTACTTAGTCGCTATCCTTTGGCGCCTTTTTTGCAGGTCAAAACCCTTCTGGTGCGGCCAGGGCAAAATCGTAGATTAGATGGAGTGGATTGAATGGCTCGTATAGCTGGAGTCAACATACCGGACAACAAACACGCTGTGGTGTCCCTTACCTACATATACGGTATTGGTCGTACGACTGCTCAAAGGTTGTGCTCAGCGAGTGGTGTCGTGGAAACAACCAAGATTGGCGAGCTGGATGAACAGCAGATGGACAATCTGCGCAATGAGGTTGCCAAACTCAATGTGGAAGGTGACCTGCGGCGTGACGTCAACATGAATATCAAGCGCTTGCTGGACCTGGGTTGTTACCGGGGCCTGCGGCATCGCCGCGGCTTGCCGGTTCGGGGACAGCGCACCAAGACCAACGCCAGGACCCGTAAGGGCCCGCGTCGGCCAATCAAACGCTAGCCCTCACGGCTGATTAGATGAGTTTAGTGTAGCTGCACCACTTGTGCAGTGCTGATATTAAACGGGATTTTTGAAATGGCAAAAGGCACTACCAAACCAGTTCGCAAGAAGGTAAAGATTTCGGTCGTCGATGGCATTGCGCACATCTATGCATCGTTCAATAACACCATCGTGACCATTACGGATCGCCAGGGAAACACATTGTCCTGGGCTACGTCCGGTGGCTCCGGGTTTCGTGGTTCTCGCAAGAGTACCCCGTTTGCGGCGCAGGTTGCAGCTGAACGAGCTGGCCTGGCTGCACAGGAATATGGACTGAAAAACCTTGACGTGGAAGTCAAAGGTCCCGGTCCGGGCCGGGAGTCCGCTATCCGGTCGCTGAACAATGTGGGTTACAAGATTACCAATATCACCGATGTGACCCCGATTCCCCACAACGGTTGTCGCCCGCCTAAAAAGCGTCGTGTTTAATCGATTGAGTCAGAACAGGATTTATTTACCATGGCAAGATATATAGGCCCTACCTGTAAATTATCCCGGCGTGAAGGCACTGACCTTTTCCTGAAGAGCGGTGTGAGGCCGTTGGAATCCAAGTGCAAGCCGGAATCCACCCCTGGTCAGCAGGGCATGCGCCGTGGGCGCCTGTCTGACTATGGGGTGCAGTTGCGTGAAAAGCAGAAAGTACGCCGCATGTACGGGCTGCTTGAGCGCCAGTTCCGCAACTATTACAAGCATGCCGCTCGACGTAAGGGCGCTACCGGCGAAAACCTGCTGCAGCTGCTCGAGTGCCGTTTGGATAACGTCGTGTATCGTATGGGTTACGGTTCCACCCGCGCCGAAGCACGGCAGCTGGTCAGTCACAAGGCGATACTTGTCAATGGTCAATCGGTGAATATTCCGTCATACCAGGTGGCGGCCGGGGACGTGATCGCGGTAAAGGAGAAGGCTCGCAACCAGTTGCGAGTGCAGTCCGCCCTGGCCCTATCCGACAACCGCGCTCCTTGCGAGTGGATGGAAGTCGACAGTAAGAAGATGGAAGGGGTGTTCAAAGCGGTCCCTGACCGGGCTGATTTGTCTCCGGAAATCAACGAGAACCTGATTGTAGAACTTTACTCGAAGTAACAAACTCTTCTTCGACCCAGCGCCGCAGGTAAAGATATGCAGACTGCCGTAAACGAATTACTCACACCGAAATTTATTGGTGTTGATCAGATTTCCACTACCCATGCCAAGGTAACCCTGGAGCCGCTTGAACGTGGCTTCGGGCACACCCTGGGTAACGCCTTGCGCCGAATTCTACTGTCGTCCATGCCCGGTTGTGCCATCACAGAGGTAGAGATCGATGGCGTACTCCATGAGTACAGCACCATAGAAGGTGTGCGGGAAGATGTGATTGAGATTCTTCTGAACCTCAAAAATGTCGCGATATTGATGGAGGGTAAGGACGAGACAGTAGTGACACTGAGTGCGAGGGGGCCGGGCGTCGTAACCGCTGCAGATATCCAGTTGGGCAACGACATGGAAGTCAAGAACCCCGGGCATGTCATAGCGCACCTCAGCGACAACACCGATTTGCGTGTCTCCCTTACCGTGGCACGGGGACGCGGGTACGAGCCCGCCGATGCCCGGGTTAGCGAGGAAGACGAGACCACGGCCATTGGCAAACTGCAGTTGGACGCGACCTATAGTCCTGTGCGCCGGGTTTCTTATTCTGTCGAAAACGCTCGGGTAGAGCAGCGGACCAACCTTGACAAGCTGGTGTTGGACCTGGAAACCAACGGTACCATAGACCCGGAGGACGCGATTCGACGCGCCGCGACTATCCTGCAGAAGCAGCTTGCGGTGTTCGTCGATCTTGAAAGTGCTGCTGAGGCGCCCAGCGTTGAGCCAGAAGAAGAGATCGATCCTATCCTGCTGCGTCCGGTTGACGATCTCGAGTTGACTGTGCGTTCTGCCAATTGCCTCAAGGCAGAGAGCATCTACTACATCGGTGATCTGGTCCAGCGCACAGAGGTCGAGCTGCTCAAGACTCCGAACCTGGGCAAGAAGTCGTTGACAGAAATCAAGGATGTGCTGGCATCTCGGGGTTTGTCTCTTGGGCTGCGTCTTGACAACTGGCCACCGGCCAGCCTGCGTAGCGATGAGCGTGTGCTTGCATCTTGAGCACATGCTGAGTTATTGATTGTGAAATCTATCGCTGCATAAGCGGTCATATCGGAAAGGAAAGAGAGTCATGCGCCATCGTAAAAGTGGACGTCAATTAAATCGCAACAGTACCCATCGCAAGGCCATGTTTCGCAATATGACCTGTTCACTGCTGGAGCATGAACTGATCAGGACGACTGTACCCAAGGCCAAGGAATTGCGGCGCCATGCTGAACCGCTCATTACCCTCGGTAAGAGCGACTCGGTGGCTAATCGTCGCTTGGCCTTTGACCGGCTGCGTGACAAACGCGCGGTAGGTAAATTGTTCAGTGAGCTTGGGCCTCGCTACGAAGCTCGACCCGGGGGTTATTTGCGGATTATGAAATCCGGGTTCCGCGCTGGAGATACCGCGCCCATGGCCTACGTAGAATTGGTAGATCGTCCGGTAGAGGATATCGACAACGACGCCGATGACTGATTCGGGCGGTAGCGGACACAGAACAATGCAAAAGCCGGACGTTTCGTCCGGTTTTTGCATTATGCGTCGGAATATTTTACAGTTCGTTAATGATTCACATTGGGTTGAATTTATAACTGATTGAAAAAAATGAATTAAATAAATTTGGCACAGTTATTGCAGTAATTCGGTTGCCTTGGCTGCTTGTGTTCAACGGGATTAAAGAACGTTATGAAAAGGATTGTTTACGTACTGGTGTTATTGGCCTCGACCTACAGTTGGGTCGGCCACGCTTCTCTGGTGAGCGAACCAGTGCAGCGTGACTTCGAGCCGTTGACCGACGGTTCAAGCGGCACTGATCCGGATGCCCTGGCTGTTACGTTTCCAATACCAACCGCGAAAATTCAAAGCGTCGATTATTTTACCAGCGCGGCACGGGTGCCCGCGACGGTAGAGTCCATGAGCCAGGTATTGCAGTTGGCAGGGGATAAGCGCCGGGCAGATAGTCAGGGGCCCGCCTATATCGGCAACACGGATGAACTTCGGGTCAAGACGCGGGCCACGGCTTTGCCGGAGCCCAGCGTATGGTTATTGCTGGCCACCGGTCTGGTCGCTCTGGGCTTGTCGCGGCGCCGCTCGCGAGAATCCTGACAAGAAGAGCTCTGGCTTCAGGGCATACCCGGGCACGCGCTAGCCACTACCCTCTCACGATGATGGGCTTAAAAGGCGAGCCAGAAATTGCCCGGTGTAGCTGGACTTCATCCTGGCGATGTCTTCCGGCGCCCCCGCTGCCAGAATACTGCCGCCCTGGTCGCCTCCCTCCGGCCCCAGATCGACTATCCAGTCAGCCGTTTTGATGACATCGAGGTTGTGCTCTATCACCACCACGGTATTGCCGTGGTCACGCAAACGGTGCAGCACCCCCAATAACTGTTTTATGTCGTGGAAGTGGAGGCCGGTCGTCGGCTCATCGAGAATATACAGTGTTCTACCGGTGTCGCGTCGTGAAAGTTCCCTCGACAGCTTCACCCGCTGGGCCTCTCCGCCAGAGAGCGTGGTTGCGGCTTGTCCCAGCTTGATGTAGGCAAGGCCCACATCCATTAACGTCTGCAACTTGTTGGCGACCGCTGGAACATTGGCAAAAAATTCCCGGCTGTCTTCCACTGTCAGGTCCAGCACCTCACTGATATTTTTACCCTTGTAGCGAATGTCGAGCGTTTCGCGGTTGTAGCGCTTTCCGCTGCAGATGTCACACGGCACGTAGATGTCGGGCAAGAAGTGCATTTCAACCTTACTGACCCCATCACCATGGCAAGCCTCGCATCGACCGCCCTTGACATTGAAGCTGAACCTTCCTGGCTTGTAACCCCTGGAGCGCGCTTCCTGGGTCTGGGCAAAAAGCTCGCGTATCGGCGTAAAAATGCCGGTGTAAGTGGCCGGGTTGGAGCGGGGCGTTCGGCCAATCGGGCTCTGGTCAATGTCGATACACTTGTCGACCAGTTCAAGACCACTGATGCTTTGGTGAGGTGCCGCCTGAAGCGTAGTGGCATTGTTCAGGCGAGTTGCTGCTACGGGGTAGAGAGTGTGGTTGATCAAGGTCGATTTGCCAGACCCCGAGACCCCGGTTACGCAGGTCATCAGCCCAACCGGTATTTCCAGGGTCACGCTTTTAAGGTTATTGCCGCTGGCGCCTTGCAGCACGATATGCTTGCCTGGCCGGGGAGGCAGGCGGCGGTTGGGCAGGGCGATGTGCTGTTTGCCGCTAAGGTATTGCCCGGTAAGGGATCGCGGATTTTTTACAATCTGCTCAAAGCTGCCCGACTCGATGATCTCGCCGCCGTGGACTCCCGCGCCCGGCCCGATGTCGATAATAAAGTCAGCGGCGCGAATAGCGTCTTCATCATGCTCTACTACGATCACCGTGTTGCCCAGGTCTCGCAAGTGAAGCAGGGTTTTCAGCAAGCGCTCGTTATCGCGCTGGTGCAAGCCGATGGATGGCTCATCGAGGATGTACATCACACCTACCAACCCCGCGCCTATCTGGCTGGCCAGTCGAATTCGCTGGGCTTCGCCGCCAGAAAGCGTTTCCGCGCTGCGATCCAGTGTGAGGTAGTTCAGGCCGACATCGGCCAGAAATTGCAGTCGGCTGCGTATTTCCTTGAGTATCTTTTCAGCGATCTCCCCTTGCCTTCCAGAGAGTTGCAGCTGCAGCAGATACTGCAACGATTCATGGACCGAGAGGGCGGTAAGCTGGGGCAGGTTTTTTTCTTTGATAAAGACGTGGCGCGCGTCACGACACAAGCGCGTACCCTGACATTCCGGGCAGGCCTGGGTGCTGAGGTATTTTGCCAGGTCCTCGCGCACCATTTGCGAGTCGGTATCCCGGTAGCGCCGCTCGAGGTTGGGAATAACTCCCTCGAAGGCATGTTTGCGTTGGTAGATGTCACCGCGATCATTGACGTAGCTAAACGTGATTTGTTCCTCGCCGCTTCCGTACAGTACCACATCCCGGTGTTGCTTGTTCAGCGCTTCAAAGGGTGCATCGATGTCAAAGTTGTAATGCTCTGCGAGGGAATTGAGCATGTGGGCGTAGTACACGCTGCGTCGGTCCCAGCCGCGAATTGCGCCCTCTGCCAGGCTGGCCTCGGGATGCTGGACCACGCGTTGCAGGTCAAAAAACTGCTTTACGCCCAGGCCGTCGCAACGGGGGCAGGCACCAGCCGGGTTGTTAAAGGAAAACAGCCGGGGCTCAAGCTCCCTGATCGAGTGGCCACACTCTGGACAGGCGAAGCGGGCGGAGAATACGGTATCCGGGCTGTCAGCATCCATCAGGCTAACGGTTGCGAGGCCGTCGGCCAGTTCCAGCGCATTTTCCAGCGATTCAGCAAGCCGAAGGTTGACCTGGGGGCGCACCTTCAGGCGGTCGACGATAACTTCGATGGTATGCTTTTTGTTCTTTTTCAGCGCGGGCAATTCATCCAGTTCGTAGACCACACCGTCAATGCGAGTGCGCACATAACCCTGGGCACGCAATTGGTCGAACAGGTGCAGGTGCTCGCCTTTACGGTCCCTGACAACCGGCGCCAGAACCATAATCCGGGTTTCTTCCGGCAACTCGAGAATACTGTCGACCATTTGCGAAACCGTCTGGGCTTCGAGCGGCAAGCCGTGATCCGGGCACTTGGGTGTTCCAGCCCGGGCGTAGAGCAAGCGCAGGTAATCATAAATCTCGGTGATGGTGCCCACGGTTGAGCGCGGATTGTGGGAGGTGGATTTTTGCTCGATGGATATTGCCGGCGACAGCCCCTCGATATGATCAACATCGGGCTTCTCCATCATCGACAGGAACTGGCGGGCGTAGGTAGACAGGGATTCCACATAGCGGCGCTGGCCCTCGGCATACAAG
>JAHEGP010000215.1 GCA_024645065.1 Cellvibrionales bacterium
GTACTTATCTTGTACCATACCCCGGGAACTGGATAGCGCCTCGGGATAGTTCGCCAGGAACAGGCCGGCTATCAGCGACAGGCTGATTCCCTCGACGGTGAGAGTGGCGCCGATAACCAGGGACTCAGGCACGCTATCCAGCAGGATGCCGAGCCATATCGCGAGCGCCGCTCCATGGCCTGCACCCGCCTCAACGCCCATGGCCAACAGGCTGGGAGGCGCCCTGTCAGACTTCACCGCTTTGACGGCACGCGACAACCAGTCGTGTATTTTGCCGCCGTCTATCTGGTAGCGCTGGCGCAGATAAGCTGTCAAACCCGGGGATTTGAGGTAACCCAGCAGGCGTTGCTGAAAGTCGTGATTGTTGTGCAGCAACTGGCGAAAATCTTCCTGTCGCAGTGTCCAGGCGCCGCATTCGACCATGGTTCGGGCGGTGAGCGTGTGCCGCACCCCGGTGATAAAAGAACGCATACCGACGCCGTCACCGGCCTGCTGGTAGCTGGGCAGCAACTGGTTGCTGGGGTCGGTCAGGCTGACCTGGCCATACTCCAGCAAGTACATACGACTGGAGGGATCGCCCGCCTTGAACAGCACCTCGTTGGGGCCATAGTGGCGATAGACCAGGTGCATCGACAGCCAATCGGCCTCTTCCTCCGACAAGTCTTCCAGCCAGGGCACGCGATCAATTTTTGCCGCGAAGTCGCAAAAGGCATCCGTGCGGCGTTCCACCGGCCGGGCATCGGGAAGCCGGCTCTCCTCGTCAAGCAGCTCTGTCGCCTCGACGAACCAGGCGTCGGTTTCTGCCTCGCTCAGGCCTTGCTCTTGAAGCAGGTAAGCGCGAGTCTGTGGATTCTGCAACCACTTGCGAATCGACTCCTGGAACGCAGCCGACTGGCTCAGCAGCTGGCGCAGGCTCGACTCGGGAATACACCATAACCAGGTCGGCTCAGTTGCGGTGGCGGTGTAGCGATGGGCCGAACCGGTAAACAGGGAATTGGCACCGAAAGCGCCGGCACTACCAATGCGGTCGATGTGTTTCACCGCCAACTCCGGCTGCTGCGCCGGCAGGTCCATCGATACCGAGCCCTTGACGACCACGTACAGGGCATCGGCGGGGTCGCCCTGCTGGTAGACAAAGCTGCCCTTGGGGTAGAACCGGGGTTCCACCTCCTGCGCCAGCTCCCGGAACTCCGGCTGGGTCACCCCCTCGAAGATTGCGGTGCGATTCAGGTGGCCCAGAATCCGCTCCATCCTGCGATGGGTGTCGCGGCGGGAATGATGTACCGAGGTGGATATCTTGCGTTTAAAACCCCCGAAGTCATTCACCACCAGATTGAGGGCAATAAACAGCAATCCGCCGCCGAGAAAGCCGATAAACAGTGCCGCCAGGTGACCATGCTCCAGAGCAGGCGCCACCAGGTCGACGCTCAGGGCCGCCAGCAGTGCACCACCACCAAAGGCCATCATGGCGGCCACTATGCGGTCTTCCGGGGTCCAGAAAAACGACGTCAGCGCGCCCAGGGGCAATGCCAGGGCACTGACGATACCGATCCAGAATGCGGTGACGACGAGCGGATCTGTGAATAACACTACGATAAAATCGGCTGGCCTGTGCAGGCTGGCCGGCAGCCCTAGCGAATTATCGTAACGGCGCAGGGAGCATGATGTAACACCTCTTCGCTAACGCTACCGAGTAATAATTCACGCACCAGCGAACGGCCGCGGCTGCCCATCACGATATGATCGTAACCCTTGTGCCTGGCCACGCTGACGATCTCTTCGGCAGGCTGGCCAATCACCACCAGGTTGTCGGTAATGGCCGCGTCGTCGGCAATAAACTCACGCACCGGAGCGAAGCTCGGCTCACCATGGCTTTGCTTGAGTGCGACCACTTCCTCCCTGGGAAGATTCGCCAGGCCCATGGCGTCCTCGGCGGGCATGTCGTAGACATGTAACAAGGTTACCGTTGCGCCGGCTTCCTGCGCCCGCTGTAATGCCCAGCGGGCTGCCAGCACCGACTGTGTCGAACCATCTACAGGTACCAGGATTTTTTTCACATTGTTTTCCCCAAGGATACTGTGGATACATTGTAATGGTGAACCACCGTAAGCGACAAGACGCTTTGCAGGACAGGCCCCGCTTGCAAACCCCGAGCTGACTAATTCGCATCTTCCCGGTTGTCCAACCAGTCGACGATAGCGGCGGCAGCCGGCGCCGGATGCTTCGCCCAGGACACGTGATCGGCGCGAACTCCAAGCTCGGCACTGGTGAGCTGCCAGAGCCTGAGCTCGCGCCGGGTAAGCCGGCTGGTGACCCCTTCGATAGCCGTCCGCGGCCCGAAATCATCATGCTCGCAATAAATCGACAGTACCGGCCGGGCGTCGGCCTGGACCAGCGCTTCGAGATCCTGGTCGATGCCGGCGGCGCTGTAGCGATTGTGTTTTGCCATCACCAGCCAGTCACGCATCAGGGTACACGCCTCACGGCCACCAAAACCGACTTTGTCGCCGGGATAATAGCCCAGCAGACGGGTACTGCCGGTGACTGCGGCGATAAGGAAGCGGATTTGCCAGGCACGGGAACCGGAATAACAGCGATACCAGGGGGTCGCGGTCGCCAGCAACACGATGCCGGCGACTTCATCCGGTCCCAGGGCGCTCGCCATCAGGCTGAGGTGACCGCCCAGGCTATGGCCGCCCAGGTAAATCGGCACAGTCGGATGCTTCCCTCGCATCCAGGCCAGCGCCGCGGGAATATCCTCGAGCAACCACTCTCTGAAGCCGAAGTCTACCCGGCGCGAGGGTCGCAGCGCGCTGCGACCATGCCCCCGCTGCTCCATTATCACGGTGCTGATACCCTGCGCTGCCAGGGTTTCGGCCAGTTTGCGATACAATTTGGCCTGCACCCCCAGCGCCGGCAGAAACAGCAGCTGTGCCCGCGTCTGGAAAGCGGGGTATACCTCGAGCGGGAGTGAATAAGCTTCAATGTCGAGATCAATCAATTGCGTCATGGGGCTTAGTGCACCAACGCTGTCAGTTCGTTGGCGTCCAGCATTTCGTTCACCAGGCTGCGAATAGCCCCGACGTCATCGCATTCCAGCGCCCGCTGCAAAACATCCCTCGCCTCAGGCAGGGAGATGGACCGAACCAACCACTTGATGCGGGGCAGCACAGCAGCACTCATGCTCAGGCTGCGAATGCCCATAGCTACCAGTAAAACCACCGCGGCCGGGTCTGAGGCCATCTCGCCGCACAGGCTGACCGGCACGTTGCACTCGCGGGCAATGTTCACCACCCGGTTGATTTCGTGTAACACCGCGGGGTGAACATGATCGTAGCGATTGCCCACCTGTGGATTATTGCGGTCCAGCGCCAGCAGGTACTGGCTCAGGTCGTTGCTACCAATCGAGATGAAGTCGATCTTGCGGCACCAGAAACGCAGCTGGGAAATGGCCGCGGGTACTTCCAGCATTACCCCGACCTGGGGGCGCAACGCCGGGCAGCCCTCCTTCAGCAATTGCGTGCAGGCATCGTCCAGCAACTGCCTGAAGCGATCGATCTCGTAGGTGGAACTGACCATCGGCACCAAGATACGCAGGTTGTCGATGCCCTCGGCAGCGCGCACCATCGCCCTCACCTGCGACATCAACAATTGGATGTTATCGAGGGTAAAACGTATCCCCCGCCAGCCCAGCGCGGGATTCTCCTCTCCCCGAACAGGAAAATACGGCAGTTGTTTATCGCCACCGATATCCAGTGTGCGCATATACACCGGCTTGCCCTGGTAGGCCGACAGCACTGCACGGTAGACCTGCACCTGCTCGTCTTCGGTGGGGAAACTGTCGCGGATCATAAACGGGATCTCGGTGCGGTAAAGCCCCACTCCCTCGGCGCCGCTCTTCAAACCCGGACTGATGTCAGCCAGCAGTCCGGTATTGGTCAGCAGGGTGACCCGGGTGCCATCGAGGGTAATGGCCGGTTCGTCACGCAGGCTATCGAGCTGGTGGCGCAGTAAGTCCTGCTGTTCGATCAGCTGGCGAAACTCCTGCAGCAAAACACTGCCGGGATGGGTGAACACCTGGCCAACGTTGCCGTCCACAACCAGCAGGTCACCATCCTGCAACCCCGGCAGCGTGCCGACGCCCATCACGGCGGGTGCGCCCAGGGCATTGGCCACCACCGCCACATGGGACAAGGTGGAGCCCTCCAGGCAGACGATACCCGCCAACTGGCCCTGGGGGATTGCAGCAATGTCTGACACGCTCACCTGCCTGCCCACCAGCACCAGCGGCCCGTCGGGCAGCTGGCGAATCTTGCCGGTTAAATGCCTCCCGCGCCAGACTTCGTAAAGCTTGTTGCCCAGGTGCAGGATATCTTCATGACGGGCCCGCAGGTAGGGGTCGTCCATCGCCCGAAACAGCTCGGCGAAATACTGGATACTGACGCGCAGGGCCCACGGCAACCAGTGACCACCGCGTATCTCCTGCTCTACCTGGTCAATCAATGGCTGGTCCGCCAGCAGCATGTCATAGGCATCGAAAATGCCGGCCACGCTGCCCGCCAGATCTTCCCCCAGGGCGCAGCGCTCGAGCCGGATATCCTCGCGGGTGATTTCCAGCAGGTGATGCCAGTGATGCACTTCTAGTTCTATATTGTCACAGCGCCGGTCAGACACCGTTTGCAGTTCACTGCCGCCAAGCAGATAGGCGCTGCCGATAGCGATACCGGGGGCTCCGCGGATGCCTTTCGACTGGCGGTCCGAGAGCAGCGCGCATTGTTCCAGGGCGGGAATATTGGCTACGATAAAAGCCAATTGCGCGGCCAGGGTCATCAGGAAGGCCTTGGCCTCGGGCTCCAGCTTGCTCGGCTCGACCCGCTGCACCACCAGCACCCCTAACACTTCTCCGTGCTGCACCAGCGGCACTCCGCAGAAACTGGAATAACGTTCTTCACGGGTCTGGGGCAGGTAAAGGTACTCCTCATGGCTGGCGGCCTCGGCCAGGTTGAGGGGATGTCGGCTGGTCGCTACCAATCCGACCAGACCACGTCCGGCGGGTATCAACACCTTGCCATCGCTGTCCAGGCCGTGACTGGCCAGCAGCACCATGTCGCCATCAGCGTTGGCGCGATACAAGCTGCAAACATCGACATGGATGGCTTCACAGATAGAATCGACGATCAGCCGCATCTGTTCAGCGGGAGAATCGACCAGCCCAACCTGCTGGGTGATCCGCGTCAGCTCCAGAATGACTTTATCCATACTGAATCACTGCTGTCCCTTGAATTGAAACAAAGAAGTCTTAACTCCCGCCCTGTTGATACAATG
>JAHEGP010000216.1 GCA_024645065.1 Cellvibrionales bacterium
TAGTGCACTTTCCACCTCACACTACACTACCTCACACTACACTACCTCACACTACACTACCTCACACTACACTACCTCACACTACACTACCTGACGCTACACTACCTGACACTGCACTAGCCTAGTCAAAAATAGCATTGTTTCCTTAAACTATTTTTGCGACGGAGTATCCAGGCAACAAGCGAAACAACTAATTGAGTGCTAACGTCTGACTATCGTCAGCACTACCCGGGTACATCGACGGATTATGACACAACTACCAGCAAGTCTGGCCAGTGTATGAAATTTGATATAGTTCCTGCCAGTCACCACGTCAAGTCAGATGTGGCGGCCCCACGGTTTCGTTTCTGCTTACCAGATGACCTCAGTCAACCGGCAGATGCAGGCCCTCCAATATCAGCGGCAATGCGACAAAAGTTTTTATCACAACGGCGTTACTGATATCCATGAAGAACGCGCCTACCAGGGGCACCACGATAAAGGCTTTCGGTGAAGGCCCGAAGTGACTGGTGAGCGCCTGCATATTGGCCATCGCAACCGGCGTGGCGCCCAGGCCCAGACCCAGGAAACCGCTGGCTATTACGCTGGCGTCGTAATCCCTGCCGATAAAGCGGAAAACCAGGAAAACAGCGATGCAGGTGATCAGCAGCATCTGCAAAATCAACACGAGCAGCAGAGGGCCGATAGCGCTCGCGATCTGCCACAGCTGAACGGACATGAGACTCATGGCCAGGAACAGGTGCAGACTCAACTCCCCGGCCCGGTTTATTGATTCCGGATGAAACTCAAGCCGCAGCAGGTCGGTGAGGTTGGTCAGCACGATACCCACGAACATGGCGGTAAGAAACGGCGGCAGTGACATGCCCACACCGGACAACCAGTCATTCACATTGTGCCCTACGCCGACGCACAAACCTAACAGCAACAGAGTCGAAAATGCGCCTTCCAGCGGCAGCTCCGGTTCATTGCGCTGGGTGTGATCGGCCCCCTCCTCCGCGACTTCATAGGCCAGGGTGTGGTCAGCCGCTGCCTTGAGCCCATATTTTTTGACCAGGTAACCACCGACCGGACCACCCAGCAGACCACCCGCGACCAGGCCAAAGGTGGCGCAGGCAATGCCCAGGTTGGCGGCACCCTCGAGACCCACCGACTCCGCCACCGACCCCCAGGCAATCGCGGTACCGTGGCCTCCGGCAAAGGAAATACTCCCCCCGAACAGTCCATATCCGGGCTTGACCCCGAGCGCCAAGGCGACCAGAACCCCGGCTGTGTTCTGCAAGACCAGGAGTACAATGGCGAAAGCCAACAGAATAACCAGCGTGCGGCCACCGGCAAGCAGGGCGCTGAACTTCGCCGACAGGCCGATCGTACTGAAAAAGGTCAGCAGCAACAGGTCCCTCAACTGCATGTCGAATTCGATTTCGACACCGAAAACCCCATACAACAACGCCACCAGAACGCTGCACAACAGGCCACCGGTCACCGCCAGGGGAATATTATTGCGCGACAGAATCGGAAATTTGTTGGTGAGCGCTCGGCCGACAGCGAGTACCAGCACACTGGCGACCACGACATTGGGACCCTCTACGAGCAATACACCGTCCAAAGTGTTCTCCGCGAACCAGGCCCCGGGTCAATCGGGGCCGATATATTCAAACCGGGGCTGTTGCCGCCCATCGCGCACTACCGTCTCCTCGAACATTGCCAGGGGCCTGACCCACAGGCCGCCTTCGCCATACAGCGGGGTATAGACCACCAGCAACTCATCGGTCTCGGAGTGCCTTGCAATACCCCGGACCCGGTACTCGCGGCCTTTGAAGTGCCGGTATCTTCCCGGTTTCACAGCACAGCGCAAGTGATAGCAGGTGACGCCATTGATTGTTCGCTCAAGGTTTGCTCACCCGCATCGTTCCGAGGAAATCCATCTTGCCCAGGGGTACCCCCGCAATTCGCAATATGTCGTAGATGGTGGTGGCGTGGAAATAGAAATTGGGCAGGGAAAACGACAGGACAAAATTCTCCGCGATGAAAGGAATCTCGAAGTCTCCCATCTTGAATTTCATCGCCTTGCCTTCCAGGGCGTCTATCTCCTCCCGGGGCATCGCCTGCAGCTCGACGGTGGCGTCTGCCACCAGTCCCTGCAGGCCCGCGTAGTCCAGGTCGGGCATGGCGGGCGGCGGCGAGAAAACCCCTGCTTTTATCCCCTTGATTGCACCCAGCGAATGATGAAAGACAGAGACCACCTGGAAGCGGAACGGCTGCATATCCGGACGCAGTCTTGTTTCGACGATTTCCGCCAGATTGACATTGTTGGCGCTGGCGTAGTCAGCGCCCTTCGCCAGCACACCCGCGGTACTGCCAAGTACCTGGAGGTAGTTGGCGACGCTGATATCGTATAGTGAGATTGCCATTTACTACTCCTTTACATCGATAGACCCGCAACACAATTCGCCGCCAACCGGGATCAAAGCCCCCCGCCAGGGTCCTGGCAGCGGCACCTGACAGGTCGCCCTTTACGCCTGGATTACGCTGCGATGATAACGGAAGTGTAGTCGTGATTCGCCGCCAACTCCATCCGGGCCGCGACCCATTTTTTCCGTAACTTCTGCCGGCTGGATGACCGGGCCAGGGTTTGCTGGTGCTATGCTTGTACTGACAGAAAGTCCCGGGACAGGCGCTGTGGCAAGCGGGCCTGCCTCGCGGGTAATATCGGGTATCACGGCAATGGACACCAGCCCCTCCCCGGGGCATGCGAGCAATGATCAGTCAAGCTGCCATCAATGATGCGGTTGCCCAGGCGCTGCAATCCAGCCTGTGCTTACTGGCAGGCCCCGGGCAATGTCGTCACGTTCCCTTTACCTTTACACCAGCACCTATCGGCGCAGCCACCCTCGCGCAGATGCACACCATAGCGCCGTTACTCGGCAGCCTGACCCAGCAATTGGCAGATAATGCTGAGCTGATCCAGTCGGTACACGCTCCCCTGGCTACAGGCGACCCCTTCTTTGCGGAACTGTTGTCAATGCACGAGGAGCTGCACGCCTCGGCGGGTGGCCTGCCGCGCCTGCCACTGTTGCTGCAGCGCAGCGATTTCATGCTCGATGCAGGGCTCGACCCGCGATTGGTCGAGTGCAACAGCATCGCGGCAGGGATGGCGCCCTTTGGCGACAGGATGCAACGGCTGCATGCCTATTTGGCTGAGCATTGGCCCGGGGAGTACGGCCAGTTGCATTCGGTCAACCCCGGCCGGTTATTACCCAACCCTGTCACCGCCGCTATGGCCAAAGCTATCGACCGGGCGGCACGAGATCCCCTGCTCTGGTCAGGCGAGGACGATCCGGGCTTTCTTATGGTGGTGCAGGACGTGGAGGATAACCTGTTCGACCAGCGGCTGCTGACTCAGGAACTAGAAGCCCTTGGCCTTCGCACCTTCCGCCGCACTTTCCGGCAGCTTCACCATGAACTGTCGACGGGCCCGAACCAGAGCCTCCTGCTGGCGGGCTGTGGCAGGATACATGTTGTCTACCTTCGCGCGGGTTATCGGTACCGGGACTACCTTGCGACCGACCTGGATTCCCGCCGCTGCTGTGATGCCCTGCGCGCCACCCGGCTGTTCATCGAACGCCATCGAGTGGCAATCAATGCCACTGTCGCGCAACAGCTGGCCACCAGCAAACGCATGCAACTTCAGCTGGCCCGTGATGATGGCAGCCTGCTGCAAGCACTGGGCTTCAATGTCAGTGAACAGGCCCTCCTGCGCAGCGTTTTTGTTCCCATGCGGCCAGTTGACGAGCTATCCGCTGAGCAGTTGCGGCAGGAGGGAAGCACCGCCGAATGGGTGCTGAAAAACCAGGGAGAGGGCGGTGGCCACTGCCTGTTCGATGCCGATATCCTCGCCCGGCTGGATCGCCTGGACGCAAAGCACATGCAGGCATGGACTCTGATGCAGCGCATTCACCCGACAGGACGAGGCCGGGAGACCCTGGTGATCCGGAACGGCACGGCCTACCCGGTGCTGGGCCTGGTCAGTGAGATCGGCCTGTTCACCGCGCACCTCGGGTTGCAGCCGTTAGCCGGCAGTGGCTCCGCGACGGGAGTTCTCGGCTACCTGGTACGGTCAAAGCCACCGGATGTTCTTGAGGGCGGGATCCATAGCGGCTTCGGGGCTATCGATTCCCTGTTCGTCGAGGACTGGGCAGCGACCGGGGCAGACGCGGTGGCGAGACCATGATTCCAATGCTATGTTCAAGGGGTTGCAGGCGGAGTCCAGACCATGGCCAATACCGAAATTGCGGCGCTCGAGACAAAGATCTACGAGCTGACCATCAGGCTCAATCAGTTGCGCCAGACAGTAACCGGAACCGAGATCCCCAACTACACCTTTTCTACCCTTACCGGGGACGCATCGCTGCTGGACCTGTTTGCCGGCCGCGACACGCTCCTGCTCATTCACAACATGGGCCAGGGTTGCCGCTACTGCACGCTGTGGGCAGACGGCTTCAACGGCTTTCTGTCCCACCTGGAATCCGCCATGTCCGTGGTGCTGGTTTCCCGAGACGAACCCGCACTGCAACGCCGGTTCGCCAATAGCAGGGGCTGGCGTTTTCGACTCGCTTCCCACGGCGGGGGCGACTACATCAGGGAGCAATCGGCACAGGATGGCACGGACAATATGCCGGGTGCGGTTGTCTATACCCGCGACGGCACCACGATCCGGCGAAAGAATGCGGTGGTATTCGGTCCGGGGGACAGGTTTTGCTCAGCCTGGAACCTGCTGGCGCTGGCGGGCTTCGATGAGGCTGGCTGGACGCCCCAGTTCAACTACTGGCAACGTCCCGCGCAGCTGGATGATGGTGGCGCTAACCTGATCGATTAACCGGTGACCGGGTGATTGCCAAGGTTTACTCCAATTTTCTACAGGAATCCGCCAGTCAATTGTCACCAATCACCCCAACCGACTTTCTGACTGTCACGCCGCCGGCCGTAATTTGCAATGTAAAAGCCATCTGCTATGTTCCTCTGGGGCAAAGGTACTTCCACTCAACTCAGTGCCTCTGTCAACCACGGGACTGCGATAAACCGGTCGTGAGGGGCCGCCCGTCCCGACCACACTCCAGACTATCAGACGAGGCATGACAGCAATGCGATCAATTCTCAGCAGGACATTAACTGCAGTGGCAATGGCATTGCCATTGCAGTTCGCCCAGGCGGCGGACAAACCCAACATCCTGGTCATTTGGGGCGACGACATCGGACAATTCAATGTCAGCGCCTACAACTTGGGCATGATGGGCTACAAGACGCCGAACATCGACC
>JAHEGP010000217.1 GCA_024645065.1 Cellvibrionales bacterium
CGAGCGCGAACAGGATCCGGTGAAGCGTCTTGCAAGCCTGCTTGAAAACGGCGCCTACGAGGCAGCGGTAGATCTCTTCGAGGCCGGAGAGGACGGCGATCCGACGCAGTTCGCTGCCCTGGAACAGGCCTACATCCAATTTCTGAAAAGCCTGATGGAGTCGGGGGACTACGCCACGGTAATTGCAGTGACCAACGTCTTTCGCAATACCTGGTACAACGATTTTCCCACCCTGGTCTACCACGCGGCGGCTTGTTCACGCCTGGGCGACTACCCCTGTGCCATCGATGCTTATTATGGCGCCAATTTCTACGGCACCGACCCCGGGAACAGCCAGCGGGCGGAGCGAAGGCTCAAGCTGTTCCTCGAAGAGACCGACTCGCTCCTGAGCAAGGCGCAGCGCTGGCAGGATTTGATTGCCCTGTATCAGCACGCCCTGCAGTGGGAGCCCAACAGCCCCGGCTACCATTTACGCCTGGCGGAAATCTACCTTACATTGGGTGATTTCGCGCTGGCCGAGAGCGAGCTGGCCCATGTTACACCTTACCCGACACTGCAACGGCGATTTGATGGGGTGCGCAGGGCCATCGCAGACCGGGCAGCCAGCATTGCAGGTATCCCGCTGCAGAAAAGGGGTGCGCATTACCTGGTGGATGTGTTGCTCAACGGCAGGCCGGTGCGCTTGATGATCGATACCGGTGCATCGGTGTCGGCCCTGTCGCGCACCGCAGCCGATCGGATTGTCGAGGTCGCAGGACTCCACTACCAGGGGGAAGCACGGCTATCCACCGCCGGCGGCACGGTGGTCTCGCCGGTGTATCTGGCCGACAACGTGGCCATCGACCGGCATCAACTTCATGGGATCGAGTGGGTCGTTATCGACTACCCGGAACCCGGAGTCGATGGCGTTCTGGGAATGAACGTTCTCAGCCGCTTCGAGTTCCGAATTGATCAACAGCAACAGCTCCTCATTCTGCAGGACCACTGAGCCAGCACTAACTTTTTTGGCGGCGGAACGGGCCGGGATTGGTGGGGAAGGGTGGCGCTACCGCGTTGTTGCTACCCAAAACTCGCTCATACCCCGAAACGATGGTATGGAGTGATAGACAAAACCTTTGGCGCTGTGTCGCAGCACGGGGTAGCGATCCAGCAGCGCCAGTATGGCCTCCTGGGCCTCTACCCGGGCGAGATGGGCACCCAGACAAAGATGGCGTCCGCCGCCAAAGGCCTGGTGGTGGGTATCCTCGCGACTGATATCAAAACTATCCGGGTTGGGATAAACCGCCGGATCCCGGTTCGCCCCTGCGAGGGAAACATTCACCGACTCCCGCTTGGGAATCGGACAACCGGACAGCTCAATATCGCGATCGGGAATTCTGCCAGAGCTGATCACCGGCGAATCATAGCGCAACGCTTCCTCTACGGTGTTTTCGATCAGCGCAGGGTTGTCGCGCAGTTTTGCCAGCTCCCGGGGGTGGTCCAGCAAGGCTTTTACCGCGTTGCCAATGAGGTCGGTGGTGGTTACGTTACCCGCCACCAGTAACAGCAGGCATTGCAGGACAATCTCCTGCGAAGACAGTTTGTCGCCGGACGCTTCCGAACGAATCAATGCGCCCAGCAAATCGTCACCCGGTTGGTCTCCTCGAGCTTGTATTTCGGCCATAAACAAGCCGTGCAACGCCTCGGTGGCCTCATCGCCAGCGGATTTTTGCGCTGGTGAGGGGAAGGGGTTGAAACCGATTTGCACGACGAGATCCGACCAGCGCTTGAACTGGTCGTGGCGATCGGGGTCGATGCCCAGCATTTGGGCTATCACCACTGTTGGAACGGGACCCGCAAACGCGCCGATAAGATCAAACTCAGGGCGCTCAATCGCGTCCAACACTCGTCTCACGATGCCACGAATATGCGGCCTCCATTTTTCAACCGCCGGGCGCTTGAAAGGCGCGCTGACCAGGCCTCTTATTCTGCGGTGTTCAGGTTCATCCATAAACAGCATGGAGGGCTCACCATCGGCGCCAAGGGTATGGATCAACACCTCGCGGGAGAAAGATCCGGGATTGGCTTTCCGGGGGTCGGTAAAAAAGCCCTTGTCTCGCAAAACCTCCCTGACATCATCGTGCCGGGTACAGACGTAGCGGCCAAGCTGCTGGTCGTGGTGCACCGGTGCTCGCTCCCGTAAACCCTTGAGGATAGCGTAGGGATCGTTGCGGAACTGCTCGTCCATGGGCATCAATTGCAGGCCCTGGGGCAGTTCATCATCTTTTTTTTCGTGATCCATCGCATCACTCATCCGGGATTGCCCTCAAACGTTGGCGTAAAAAGGATTTCAGGTCATGACTCCAGGGCTGACCCGAGCAAGCAGCTGCCGGGTGTCATCAACAACAGCAACCGCCCTGATGGCCAGTCCCGCCAGGCCAGGCCCACCACGGCTTCACTTGCTAGCCGTTATGTGCCGGGCTCAAGCCGGCGCTCTGGGCGGCGCGCAGACTCATTTTCTGCAGTTCGTACCAATAGGACATAAAGTCCCTGGTTAGTTTTTGTTCGATCTCAACGGCTTCCCGGGTCGGGCAAAATATCGTTACAGTCATAACATTGTGACCCGTGTTGTTGGTGCCTATCCGCACGGTTGCATCGGGGCCGATGGTGTTCACGCCCAGCCGCTTTTCGATCAAGCTGCTGTAACGTTTGGCGACCTCGCTGAAGGGTTCGCACCGCGCTTTGGCCTGCTGCAATACGTAATCCCCCGCAGCAAAAAGATCACCCTCACTGGCCGGTCGCGTGATCGCGAAAGAGTGTGCGACATATCGTCGCATAAAATTGAGGTTTTGAACCGGGTTGGAGATAAAGTGATTGTTGGGGATGATCATGCTCTTGCCGGTGTACCTGTAGCTTTGCGTTTCCGTATCGATTTCCAGCACGGTAGTGCAAAGCCAGTCGCTTCGAACCACCTGACCGCTAACCGAGCCAATCCTGATCCAGTCTCCCACCACGAAAAGCCCGGCGCTGGCCTGATAAATGGAGCCCAGAAAGCACTGGATAAATTCGCGTGTCGCCACCACGAAGGCAACGGCAAAAGCGGCTATGGATAATGCGGCATAACGCAACTCTGTCAGCCAGATAATAATCAGGCCGATGGCGATAAAAAGTTTGCTTAGGTTTTTTACCGTGTTAATCCAGCGCTGGGGCGAGGCGTCTTCATCCTGGGGCAGGCGTGCCAGATGACGCAGTAACAGCCAGCGCACCAGCGATATCAGCGCCACCAGTATCACAGATGCGAGTAGTTTGTGCTCCAGCAGAAAGTCGTACATATCACACTCCATCCGAGTGCCCCGGTGTGCAGGCTCCCGGGGGCTTGAATCAGGCCTGAAAAAAGGCCGGTGCTATTCCCAGACGACCCGTCCTGCGCCCACGCCAGCATTGATAAGCTCTGCATGAACCGACTCGATATCGTGGCGCTTTAACGTCATGGTGGGAGTCAGCAGACCGTTTTCGATCGACCATTCGCCCCTGATAATGAACAACTGGGCAATGCGCTCGTGCTCGGGCAATTCGGCATTGATTTCATCCAGGGCCCGTTCCAACTCGCGTTTCAGCGCGGTCCGTTTCCCGGCCCGTGCCTGCTCGGTCAGATTGAGCAGCATCACCGGATAGTCCCTGCCATGTCCCAGAGCCATTTTTTGGGCGATATGAGGCACAGCGCCAAAGCGGTCCTCGAGCTCGGTGGGCCTGACAAATTTACCTTTGGAGGTTTTAAATACCTCGCTGATGCGCCCGCCAAGCCAGAGGTTGCCGTTTTTATCGAAGCGCCCACTATCGCCGGTGTGGTACCAGCCATCCACCAGCACTTCGGCGGACTTTTCAGGGTCTTTATAGTAACCCGTCATCAGGCCATCGCTTTTGAAGCAGACCTCCCCGTCATCAGTGATCTTGACAGCGACCCCCTCAGGGGGCTTGCCTGCACAACCGGGTTCAGGAGTTCCATCGGAGTAACTGGCACCGTCGATATTTTCAGTCATCGCGTAGCAGTCGCGCAGCAGAATACCCATATCGATAAACCACTGTTGTACATCCTTTGGGGTGGGGGCAGACCCTGTGAGAACCACCCTGGCCTGATCGAGCCCAAGGTGCGCTCTCACAAAGGCCTTCTCCTCTTCGCCGAAAGTCGCCTGCACCTCTGGAGGAAAGTGGGCGTCGATCGCCTGCTTGAAACGCAGCCAGAGCCGGGGCGAGGCCAGGAACAGAGTGGGCTTGACCGAGCGCAGTTCATCGGCCCGGCTTGCCGACCCTTCAGAGAACGATACCGTGGGATTGGTGTAGAGCGCCAGCATTTCGATCATGATCCGCTCCGCGGCATGGGACAGAGGCAAGTAGGAGTATAAGCGTCCCCGCTGGCTCGGCCTGGACGGTTGTTGCATCAAAGTCATCACGCGTGGCATTACCCTGGCCAGATTGCCATGGGTGTGCATCACACCCTTGGGGCGCCCTGTGGTGCCGGGGGTATACAACAGTGTCAGGAGTTCATCCTGGCCCGGTATCGGTGACTCCGCGAAGGGCGGATAACTGGCGATAATATCCGTCAACCTGAAGTCGCAGGATACACTGCAGCCGCGCATGGCTACCCGCTTGACAGATGGCGGAATCATGGCATCGACGTCGACCGCCCGGTTGAAACGGCCGAGGAAAACCAGTTGCGCTTCGCTGTGCTCGAGAATATACCGTCCGGATTCAACATCCTGGCCGGGAAACAGCGGCACGCTGACATGCCCGGACAGCATAATCGCCAGGTCAACCACAAACCAGTCGACGCTGTTGCAAGACAGCAGCCCGATACGGCTGCCTGGCGGATAACCCCGTTCGGCGATGAACGACGCCAGATTGCGCACCTGTTGGGCAATCTGGCGCCAGGTATATTCGTGCCAATGCAAGTTGTTGGCCTGGCGCAGAAAATTGTCGTCGGGAGCGGTGCTCTCCCAATGGTAAAACATTTCCAACGGCGTTTTCGCTGCGCTCACGCTTGCCCCACAGTTGAATGGTTTATTTTTAGATGCATGCCTTTAGCTGACGACTAGCTGGCCTGTTTGCTGATGCTCGCACCCCGCCGGCGCCCAAATCGCGTGTCGGCGACTCCGCACACGGCAAATGGCACTGCGAATCTGCTCAGCCCCGCTGCTGTTCTTTTAGCCGGCGGCGGTAGGCATGTAATAGCGGCTCGGTGTAGCCGCTGGGTTGCTCCTTGCCCTTGAAAATCAGGTCTCTGGCCGCGGCAAAGGCCAAGCCGTCGAAG
>JAHEGP010000032.1 GCA_024645065.1 Cellvibrionales bacterium
CCTGGAATTGCACTAACCGGCTTGTCTATGTGGCACGGCTGCCGAAATCGCAGTAAGCGGCGTTGATCGCTGCTCCCTGCTTGCGGAGGCTATTGTATGCAAAATGCCGGGGGATTGCTGCCGTTGTTCCCGGGGATACAACGCTATACCTTACTGATGGGGCGGTGTGCGAGCGAGGCACCAGACGTCGACCTGTTCCGCACCGTGCTCCAGCAGCATGCGGCATAATACATCGGCAGTTGCGCCCGTCGTTACGACATCGTCAACCAGCGCGACGTGCAGACCTCTCGGGGTTGCAGCCACATTGAAGGCATGACGCAGGTTGCGCAGTCGTTGCCGCCTGGGCATTCCCTGCTGGGGCGAGGTCGGTTGCTGGCGCGCTAGGCAATCGGACTGCAGCGGTATATCCAGCTGGCGCGCCAGTTTGGCTGCTAAAAAATGGGCCTGGTTGAACCCTCGCCGCCACTGGCGTCGCCAGTGCAGCGGCACGGGTATCACGACATCAGGACGTGGCTCGCGCTGGTAGTGCTGTAGCAGGCGGTGGGACAGCAATTCGGCCAGCACCTTGCCGATGGCCATCCGGCGCTGATACTTGAACAACTGGATCAGCCGATCCACAGGGTGCTGGTAGACCGCCAGGGCGATGCAATAGCGAAAACTGAAGCCCTGGTTCAGGCAAGAGCCGCAGAATTCGGTATCGCCGGGGGCTGGCAAACCGCAGTGGTGGCAGTGGGGCCAGCGCCCGCTGAGACTAAGCTCGCAAGCGGCGCACAAATCCATAGGGCGGCCACTGCTGGCGCGGCACAGGATGCAACGCCCGGGCAAAAGGGCATAGTGTACATTTTTTAGCCAACTGTAAACCATAATGCATCCTTGCTGGTTGACAAGCCCGGAAAGGCTTATAAGATTGGACGCCTCTCCCTGGCGTAGCGATTGTTGATGCTAAAGCCTTGCGGGGTGCGCTTCCATGGCAAAGTAGCAAAAGGCAGACATGATGAATGCACAAGATTCCGAGCTGATACGCCATAACTGGACGGTCGAAGAGTCCCTGGCACTATTGCAGCGACCCTTCAACGACCTGGTTTTCAAGGCCCAGGCTATACACCGCCAGTATTTTGATCCCAACACGGTGCAGGTTAGTCAGCTGCTCTCGATCAAAACCGGGGCCTGCCCTGAAGATTGCAAATATTGCCCCCAGAGCACCCGCTACGATACCGGGCTGGAAAAAGAAAAGTTGCTGGAAATTGACAAGGTGTTGCGTGAGGCACGCGCCGCAGCCGCCTCCGGCGCGACCCGCTTTTGCATGGGTGCAGCCTGGCGCTCACCCAAGAAAAAGGATATGCCTTACCTGGTAGAGATGGTCCGTGAAGTGAAACAGCTCGGGCTGGAGACCTGTATGACCCTGGGCATGTTGAGGCCGGAACAGGCGCAGGAACTGGCCGATGCCGGACTCGATTATTACAACCACAACCTCGACACATCGCCCGAATATTACGGCGAGATCATAACTACTCGAGGCTACGATGACCGCCTCGATACCCTCGCCAATGTGCGCGCGGCAGGGCTCAAAGTGTGTAGCGGTGGCATTATGGGGATGGGTGAAAGCCCGCGGGATCGGGCCGGTTTGCTGGTACAACTTGCCAACCTGTCTGTGCACCCGGAGAGCGTGCCTATCAATATGCTGGTGCGAGTTGCGGGTACCCCGCTAGCCAACGAACGCGAGCTGGATCCGCTCGACTTTATTCGCACCATCGCCGCAGCACGGATCATGATGCCGCGCTCCCATGTGCGATTATCGGCGGGTCGGGAACAGATGAACGACTCCACCCAGGCGCTTGCCTTTCTCGCTGGCGCCAATTCGATTTTCTATGGTGAGAAGCTGCTGACTACCTCCAACCCCGCGGCCAACAAGGACATGGAATTGTTCCAACGCCTGGGTATCCGGCCAGAGGGCTATGCGGAGGGCCAACTCGGTGGTGCCGAACCGCTGCCTGTAAACTGTCCGCGGCGCGACGGCGGGAAACAGCAGTTTTACGATGCGACGGTAAACTAGGCTCTTCCGGCGGCGCACCGACATGGATGGGCAAGCCGGCTTGCGGCAGGGTCTGGAGCAGCGCCGCAGCGCGCGTTTGTACCGCCGTCGCCGACTGCTGCAAAGCCCCCAGGCGGCGCATGTCGTGGTTGACGGTCGCTCCTGTATCAATTTCAGCAGCAATGATTATCTCGGGCTTGCCAATGATTCCCGGGTGCTGGCCGCCTTCGCCAGGGGTGCCGAAACCTTCGGCGTCGGTAGCGGAGCCTCTCACCTCGTCTGTGGCCACGGTCCCGAGCACCATGCCCTTGAGGAGGAGCTGGCGGCGTTTACCGGGCGCGAGCGGGCGCTGCTGTTTTCCACAGGCTATATGGCCAATATCGGCGCGGTTGCGGCATTAGTGCAACGCGGCGATTATATTTTCGAGGACAAGCTCAACCACGCTTCGCTGCTGGATGCCGGGCGCTTGAGCGGGGCGCGCATGCAGCGCTTTTTACATAACGATATCGCGGCACTGCAGCGACGTCTTGAGTCTTGTCCTGGCGCTGCCAGCAAGCTGATAGCGGTCGATGGGGTGTTCAGCATGGATGGTGACTGTGCTCCGCTGTCGGAACTTGCCCTGGCGGCGAGCAGGTATAAAGCCTGGCTGCTGGTAGACGATGCCCACGGGTTTGGTGTTTTGGGAGTCAATGGTGGCGGACTGTTGCAGGATGCCGGCCTGGGGCAGCGTGAAGTCCCGATACTGATGGCGACATTTGGCAAGGCGCTGGGTACATTTGGTGCGTTTGTGGCCGGCAGCGAAGAGCTGGTCGAAACCCTGATACAGCAGGCGCGCACTTACATTTACACTACCGCACTCCCTCCTGCCGTGGCCGCTGCAACCCGGGAGAGCCTGCGTCTGGTGCAGCGGGAAAGCTGGCGTCGGGAGCATTTGCAATTCCTGGTCACGCGCTTGCGTTTGGGCGCGGAGCAGCTGGGCCTGGCGCTGCTGCCTTCTAACACCGCTATCCAGCCGCTGGTGCTTGGCGACGCGGCGAGGGCTCTTCAGGTCAGTGAAAAGCTGTTTGAGCAGGGGTTTTTTGTCCCCGCCATTCGTCCGCCGACAGTCCCGCAGGGTACCGCGCGGCTGCGCATTACCTTGAGCGCGGCTCACTCCGAAGGCGATATCGACCGCTTGTTGCAGGCCCTCGAGCACTGCGCATCATGAAAACCCCGGTGGCGATGCAAAGGTGTGCAGTTGACGGCGCGGAGGATGTCGGGCCCGCGCTGGTATTGTTGCACGGTTGGGGTAGTGACAGCCGCATCTGGCAGCCCCTGTTGCCCCTGTTAGCGAACCACTTTGTGATTCATTGCCTTGACCTTCCCGGAGTCGCAACTAGCCACTTCGGTGAAGGCTGGCAGGGCGGCCAGGACGTGGTTGATTCGCTGGCTGCACTGATGCCGGCAAGAGCGCATCTACTGGGATGGTCGCTGGGCGGTAATCTGGCGCTTGAATACGCAGCCCGATATCCGACCAGGGTGATGTCATTGAATCTGGTGGCGACCAATCCGGTGTTCGTGCAGCGACCGGGCTGGCCGTGTGCCATGGAAGCGGATAGCTTTGATCAGTTCTACCGGCGGGTAAAGGCAGATCCAGAGACTGGTTTGCGACGTTTCAGGCAGCTGCAGGCGCGCGGTGATAAACAGGCGAAAAGCGTGTTACGTCTGCTGGCGTCAATGTACGATCGGGGCTTTGCCATCGAGCCTCAGGCACTGCTCGAGGCACTATCCTGGCTGCAATCTTGCGACCAGCGAGCGCTGCTGGGTACTCTTGAGCACGCGCCGCGCTTTTTGCTGGGTGAGTGCGACGAGCTGGTTCCCGTGACACTGGCCGACCACCTCTCACGGGTCACCGTTTTGCCTGGCTGTGGCCATATCCCGATGCTATCCGAGCCTGAATCCCTGGCGCGGTGGATGCTCCAGGTGTTGCCGGGGTCCGGCCAGGTGGACGCCGGGCAAGCGCAAACAGCAGCGCTGCGGGACTCCAGGCAGGAAAAGCAGCGCATCGCCCGCTCATTCAGCCAGGCTGCAGCGAGCTACGATAAAGCAGCCGACCTGCAGCGGGCGGTAGGGAATGCATTGGCAAAGCTGATACCGGCAAGCGAACCCGGTCTGGCTCTGGACCTGGGGTGCGGTACCGGGTACTTTTTGCGACGAGTGCAATCCTCACGCAACGACCTCACCTGGCTTGGGGGAGACCTGGCCGAGGGTATGCTGAACTACTGCCAATCGACCCAGCCGACGCTTGCGGGCCGCCTGCTCGGCCTGGATGCCGAGGCACTGCCATTTGCGGATGATGCACTGCGTGGTATCTACTCCAGCCTCGCGCTGCAGTGGTGCCAGGACCTCGATCTGCTGTTTGCTGAATTGCGGCGCGTCATCATGCCGGGGGGCTGGGTAGCGTTCAGTACCCTGGTCGACGGTACCCTGCACGAATTAAAATCGTCCTGGCAGCAGGTAGATGGTTATGTCCACGTCAATCATTTTTTTAGCGAAAGTGATTGGTGCACCGCCGCCGAGAAAAACGGGTTGCGCGGCTTGCACTGGCAGCGACAGACTCGGGTGGCCCACTATCTGCAGTTGCGTGACTTGATGCACGAGCTCAAGGCCCTGGGTGCCCATAATGTCAACACTGGCATGGCCAGCGGCCTGACCGGGAAGCGAAGCTGGCATGCGTTGTCCCGGGCTTATGAAGATTATCGCGGCGACCATGGCCGGTTACCGGCTAGCTGGCAGGTGCTATACGGAGTTCTGAGCCTTGGCTAAAATTTGCTTTGTGACCGGTACCGATACCGACGCCGGAAAAACGGCCGTGTCTGCTGCCATGCTGATGGCATTGCAAGCGAAGGGAAAAACGACAGCAGCCATCAAACCCGTAGCTGCCGGCGCGCAGCAAACGGCCGCAGGCCTGCGCAATGAAGACGGCCTGATTCTGCAGCGCTACCAAACTGCCAGACTCTCCTACGAGCAGGTCAACCCGGTTCTATTGCAGCAACCGCTGGCGCCCCATATCGCGGCGGCGAGGGAGCAGCGGCGAGTCACCGTAAGCCAGCTGGAGGGCTACTGCAGAGGCATGATGCTGCAGCCGGTCGATGTCGTACTGATCGAAGGTGCGGGCGGCTGGCGGGTTCCCGTCAACGCCTCCGAGTCCCTCGCCCAACTGCCCAGGTTACTGAACGCTCCTGTGGTGTTGGTTGTCGGGATGCGCCTGGGCTGCCTGAATCATGCCATGCTGACTGCAGAGGCTATTCATCGTGATGGCCTGCAGTTGCTGGGTTGGGTCGCAAACCAGGTAGATCCGCAAATGGCCGAGGTAGAGGCGAATATCGCTACCCTTTGCGATCGACTACCTGGCTATTTCATGGGGCATGTACCCTGGGTGCCGGGAGCAGACCCCGAAACACTTGCCTCGTCCGTCGATGTAACACCGTTACTGTAGTCGCTTCAGGCCGGGGAATTCACCCCGTACCAATCCTGAAAACCGCTTACCTGCCAGGTAATTGCAGATCTTTCACAGGACACGACAATAACCACAACCAAAAACAGGCGATTGCACTTGGCAGTCGAGACTCGTTTATATGATTGAGAGGTCAGCTTATGTCAGCTTACAAAGCCCCACTTCGCGATATGCAATTTGTGCTCAAGGAACTGCTGGACTGTGATGCGCACTATGCCAGTCTCGCAAGCCCGGAACCCCTGACGCCTGACTTGCTGGATGCCGTTCTCGACAATGTCTCGAAATTTGCAGAAGAGGTACTCGACCCGATCAATCGCAGTGGCGATGAAGAGGGATGTACCTGGTCTGCCGAGGGTGTTGCCACCCCGGCCGGTTTCAAGGAGGCCTACCAGCAGTATGTCGAAGGTGGCTGGCCAGGTTTGGCAGCCAGTCCGGAGTTTGGTGGCCAGGGCTTGCCCGCTTCTATCAGCTTCTTCATGGATGAAATGGTGGGAACCGCCAATTGGTCCTGGAGTATGTACCCCGGCCTGAGTAAAGCCTCGGTTGAGCTGTTGTCCGAGCAGGGCACCGACCAACAAAAGAACACCTACCTTCCCAGGCTGATCGAGGGCAGCTGGACGGGCACGATGTGTTTGACCGAGCCCCATGCGGGTTCGGATGTCGGCATAATCAAAACCAAGGCGGAGCCCAACGCCGATGGCAGCTATAGCATTACCGGCACCAAGATCTTTATCAGTGCCGGCGAGCACGACATGTCCGAGAACATCATCCATATGGTGTTGGCGAGGGTCCCTGGTGCGCCCGAAGGTACCAAGGGCATTTCGCTGTTTATCGTGCCCAAGTTCCTGGTGAATGACGACGGCTCACTGGGTGAGCGCAACGGCGTGCACTGTGGTTCGATCGAGCACAAGATGGGCATCAAGGCTTCAGCCACTGCCCTGCTGAATTTTGATTCGGCCAGGGGCTACCTGATTGGGGTCGAGAACGAAGGCCTCAACCAGATGTTTATCATGATGAACGCGGCCCGTGTCGGCACCGCCATGCAAGGCTTGTGCATGGCCGAGGCGGGCTTGCAGAAATCGGTGGACTATGCGCGTGAGCGACTGCAGATGCGTTCATTGACTGGCCCGAAAAACCCCGATGGACCGGCGGACCGGATTATCGTGCACCCCGATGTACGTCGAATGCTGTTGACGCAGAAGGCTTTCGTCGAGGGCAATCGCGCTTTTCTTTACTGGTTGATCATGCAGGTAGACAAGGAAACCTACGGCAACGAAGAGCAGAAAAAAGAAGCCGATGTTGCGATGGCTCTGCTGACCCCAATAGCCAAGGCTTTCGTTACCGAGACTGGCCTGGAGGCCGCCAATCTGGCGCTCCAGTGTTATGGTGGTCACGGCTACATTCGGGAGCACGGCGTCGAGCAAATCGTCCGCGACGGTCGCATTGCGACCGTATACGAGGGTACGACGGGTATTCAGGCCCTGGATCTGATAGGGCGAAAGGTGTTGGGAACCGGTGGTGAAAGTCTGCGCGGCTTCACCAGGGTGCTCCACAAATACTGTGAGCAGCATAAAGACAATCCTGAAATGGCTGGAATGATTGGGCGCCTCGCCGAATTGAACAAGGAGTGGGGCGAACTGACCATGGAAATTGGTGCCGGGGCGATGAAAAACGCCGATGAAGTTGGTGCCGCGTCGGTCGATTACCTGATGTATAGCGGTTATGTTCTGCTGGCGTGGTTTTGGGCGCAGATGGCGCAACTGGCGCAGCGCAAGCTGGCGGCAGGGGAGGGCGACGCCAACTTCTATACGGCCAAGGTGCAGACCGCTCGCTTCTATTATGAGCGCATTCTACCCCGCACACTGGCCCATGCAGCTGCCATGCGGGCGGGCGCCGAGTCAACCATGGCAATTAGCGAGGAGAATATGTACCTCGGCTGATTTCAGCCTATGCTGACAATCCGACTCCCGTTACAATTCAGCCTCGTAACGGGAGTTTTTTTATGGCGGAAGAAAAGCAGTTATCTGACGAGGATATGGAGCGCGTGCAGGGGTATCTGAAGAGGGGTTACAACGACACCGAACGCAAGCCCTTCAGGCCGATAAGGATGATGATCCTGCTGGTCGCCGTGGTGTCGATTCTCAGCATGCTTAGCATGTTTATCGCCCGTCAGGCCGGCGTTTTCTGAAAGCAGGTTTGGCTCAGAACTTGAAGTGCAAGCGCACGGCCACACCCTGGCCCAGGGTATCGATATCGTAGCGGAACCTTTTCGCTTCGTAGCTTGCCTCGGTAATGCCCAGCGCGAGTCTTTCAATCAATGCCTTTACGGGTACGCTGATAGGCCCGCCATCATAAACAGGTGGCCGATCTGCCGAGGGCGTTTTGTAGCTGCCGTTGTTGATGGTGTAGTCGCCTGAGTGGGTGGTACCCGCCCATGCGTTAAAGGTTGCCAGCAAAAAAGCAGTGGTGAGCAGGTAGGGCACGCAATGGTGGCGGCTACTCGGTACTGTTGGTGCCTTTTTGGTATTTGCATTGCCCATGGCACGCCTCCCTGGAGTGTCCACATACGGTCTTTGTTTATTAATAATAGGACCTGCTGGTGAGAACCATTGCGACAGCGGTGCTGGAATGTGAACTCAATCCGCCGGGCTCGCAAGACTGTGAAACAGTTTGCGGTTTAGGCGTGCTTGCCGCTCCGGCCAGCGCAGCTGACCGCTGCTCAGAGGTTTAGCTTGACCGGGAAATTTGCTATAGTTCCGCCGCTTTCGCGGTAATCCCGGGTTGCCGGCGTCAAGAGTACGGAGTGTAGCTCAGCTTGGTAGAGCACTGCCTTCGGGAGGCAGGGGCCGGAGGTTCAAATCCTCTCACTCCGACCAGTAAAAATAGGGCCTTCAGGCTTCATTCATAATTCAAGATTCCTGCTGAGCGGCGCGATGCTCGACCAGTGGATTGCCGACGAAGACCCCAGGTGCCGGGACTGTGCCAGCCCCAATGCGCGAACCCTGAGAATCCGGGTCGTGGCCAGGGGTGTTCGCCTGTCACCCGGTGATGAAATCACCCTGCAGGCGACGGGGGACTACTACGAATATGGCCGCTTCGACAAAGTCGAACTTACGCTACTCCAATCACCTGTGATTTTCGACGACGGCGGTGTACACACCATTGATTACCCCATCAGCGCGAAGTAAGTGCAGGTTCACAATGGCACGACCTTGAGCATTCTTGCGGGAGCGCACCTGAACAGGTTGGTGTCGGTATCAGGCTACAGTAGCGCTTCTGCGCAGAATGTCATCAACGTATACGGTGGCGAAATTGATGTCATAGAATCTTAGGATATTTGCAATATCTACGGCGGCGTCATCCGTAGCGTAACTAATGGCGGCACTTTTCTTGGAAATGTGAATATCGTTTCTGAATACCTTGGTTGGGGCGTTGATATCAGTGGTGGGTTGTTCCAGGGCGATATCAATATCGACAGCTTAGGGGATACTTGGCTCAGGTTTTATGGTGATCTCAAGGTTGAGTTGGTTAGTGGAACCACAGGAAGGGCTCTCTTCGTATACAGCGGATTACTTTGTAGAAGGGACGTTACGGGACGGTTCGCCGATATCGACCAACCTCCAATACTACACATATTTCTACGGGGATCGGTACCCTCGGACCAATATCACGGTGGAGCCTTAGGGCACACACCGCGCAGTCCTGTATGTGATTTACTAGGCAAAACACGACTTGGCTACCTTACTCCGGCGCTAACACCATCAGAGTTCAAGATAGGAAATCACACGGCACGGGCTTCTAAGTACTAACTTGTAGAGATTATGAGCCGGCGATCACGAGCTTATTTATTTCACGCCTTCAATCAGGGCAATATCTTTTTTAAGCAGGTCGTTAACCATGGTATTCAGTTCAACACCTTTGGCTTGCGCTTTAGCCACAAAATAGTCAAGTACGTCCTCATCGAGATACACGGGTAAATTCATTTTGGCATTGGGATTATAAAATTTGCCACGTTCGCCTTTGGAAAAATCGTATTCTTCACGCATGGTGCTCACCCTTCGTATTGCTTAATCTCATGTTTGGTAGCGCGTCTGGCAGAAATCAGTCGGATAGTCACTGCGCTTTCGGATTGGTTGCGATAAGTATGCACCACCACCAAATAATGTTGCCCGTTGGTCTGACCCAATGTCACCCAGCGGGCTTCATCTTCGTTGGAACTGTATTCGTCGAAGACACTTAATGCCATAGGATCTTTAAATACTCCAGAGGCTTGCTCAAAGGTCACGCCGTGTTTCCTGGCATTGATCTGTGCTTTGATTGGGTCCCACTCAAAATTATATTTCATTTTTTAGGCCGTGGCCGCTTGTCCTGCGTTATCACACCCATAAATCTGGCATTTGATGATCATAACGTCGATCCGCTCCTGGACAAGAAGTTTCTCATGCAGTGTTGTCTATCAGGCCCCATTACGCCGCACTTCTGCTTTGGTTTCAGCAAGAATTTCTGCTCGTCCCTGACTCGTGAGGTGGCCGTTCTCCACTTGAATAAGCCTGGTGCGGATAGTCTCAATCTCGCGTGCCTTGCGAATAAGGTCGTTAACGACGTCGCTCTTGCTGGTATATTTTTCGCTCTCGCCTTGGGCGCGGAGCCAATCGTCATTGGGCGGTGGGAATGAAATACTTTGTCTTGGCATTTTGGAGCTTCCGAATACCAATTTGGTGCAATAATACACCATTTGCACATCGCGTAGCCTTGATGTCAGATCCTAAAATTAGACTGGAATTGTTTCCCCACAATCTCGATCGAAACCGCGCGAAAATTGTAAATAACTATGCCAAAACCATGGTGAAACTCTCCAAAGTGCGGGGAACTCGACGCGTAAAATGGCAATAAAAACATGAGGATCTGCAATCATTATCGCACTAGAAACGGTAGACCACGCCCACCAACGCCAGCAGGCCAAGGATAGCCATTAACGCAGCGATCAAGCTCGTTCCCGAGCTGGGCATGCCAGGATACTCCTCGCGTAATCGCCGCAATTGCCGTCCATTCTCGAGCGTGCCCACCAGTAATGACAACAGACCGATCCCAATCAATATGAGTCCGAACTCGCGTGGTCCAATCAGTGTGGTTTTAATGAGGGGCGCGCGTGGGTTTATCCCGGCTATCTCAAGCTGGAAAAACTTGTAGACGGCGAAACCGAACGTGATCAGGGAGGTACCCGTCCTCACCCAGGCCATCAGCGTACGTTCGTAAGCAGCACGGGTGCGTTCGAGAGCCAGTCTAGTGGTGAGAGGAAGTGCTTCCCTTTGGCTGACCGAAGCTTGATCGACCATATCCGTATGCTCCTGGCTTACGTCACTTGAAATGCGCATATTAGACGGTGGTGCATCACAGAATCCCCAGTGCCCGGAGTGAGTTATTGATAATCTGAAGTCCCAGGGCCACCTGGACGATGCCCAGAACTGCCCCCAGAATCGGCAATAAGAGGCTCAGAGCTGGCAGGCTATTCCGGGCTGTGAGCATCACAATCAGGTTCAGTAACATGATCACCGCGACAATGGCGCCGATGAGCAGCTGGCGATCAAGGCTCGGAGCGAGCGCAAGGAAGACAACCAGCGCAGCGATGCCATAAGGTGTGACAATCGTCGGGAATGCGAGAGGTGTCATTGCCATCATCACGGGCGTTGGCTGTACATCCGGAGCTGCTTCACCGGTGGATGTATGCTGCGTGAATTGCTGGAGGATGTTCTGCAACGCCACAAGAAAAAGAATGATGCCTGCTGACAGTGCCAGAACTGGCAGGGGGATATGGTAACTATTGAGTATGCTTTCACCCAGCAATGCGGCCACCAAAAGAGCGGCGCTTGCAAACAGTGTCGCTTGGACCGCAATCTGGCGTGCGACCCCGGCATCGGCGCCCTTCGTTATTGCCGAGAACGGACCGATGATCTTGAAAGGCCCAAGCATCAGAAACAGAAATGTGAAGATCTGTGTCAAGGGAAAATCCGGGATCGGAGGAAGTCCCGCAGTGGCTTCCGACGCTGCGGCAAGATTCGTATCGATCAGGCTGGCGAGGATCACCATCGTCGCCATCAGGATACGCGTGCCCCATCGCGGCAGCGGACCGCTGCCCGCGGCTTTGCGGCATGTCCCTGGTTGTCGCATGGCTATCTCCTTTTCACTCTCCGGAATACAAGCGCCCATTTCACGGCACTCGTTGCCTGGATGCACCCTCTTCCAGAATGATTTTCTCGGGATCTATCGTATATACCCAGGGCGCTGAATTCTTCCAACCGTTGCGCATCCTTTTTCCGTGAAAGACACTGCCGGGGTCGTCCACCTTATCTCCTTCAAAGCCGTCGGTGATGGTGTAGGCATTTTTGAAGCCGTCAGCCGCAAGCAGGTTGACGGCCATGGCCGAGCGATCACCTGAGCGGCACATGACCAACAGCGTTTCCGTCGGGTCAGCCAGACTTTTGACCTCGGCGACAAACTGCGGATTCCAATTAGGACCATATTCGGTGATGTTGTTCTTTCTCCGATAGGTTACAAAGGCAAGGGGAATGTTCCAGGCCCCATCGGGGTGACCGATAAATCCATACTCCTCAGGGGTACGCACGTCGATGATCCTGACGCCGTCAGGATCGGACTTCCAAATCTCATAAGCTTGCGCGGCATTGACATAAAGGCCGAGACTGGTTTGTTTGTTTTTGGGGGGGTGTTGTTTTGTTGGTGCGGCCTGTTGTTGCTGAATATTCATTTGAGTTTCCTCTCCTGTGCGACTTCGGCTGCCGATCGAGCAGCCACATGGCGACGGAATGCCTTTCAGGCTTTTTTGTCGGATTGTATCGGTTGCTCACTTGAAACGTCGTCGCTGAACCCTGCATTGCCTGGTAAACCACCCTTCCCCGGTGTCCCTCGGTGGCACCCTGGGAAGGAATTCCTCGTTATCCCAACCGCGCTGTCATTGCATCTGCGAGAGAAGTGGCTGCGGGAAGCCTGGCCGAACTCCGCACCTTCCACTCTTCCTCCAGTAGCTCTTTTGCGGCCTGCTGAAGGAATTCCGGCGCAGCCCATTCGAATACATCAAAATCGTTCTCTATGTACCCATGGCTGAGCATGAAGTCTTTGTTGACCTGCAGCGCTTCCAGGTTATAGGGTGAAAGGCCGGGTACCATGTCAACAAGCTTGATGCCTTCATACGTATCCTCGACATCCAGATAGTATGTTTGCTTATTCAGGATGGCCGCTGCAGCGTGCTTGTGCTCGTTGGCCCAGCGCCCCACTTTGATCATCGCCTTCATCAGCGCGACGATGATCTCGGGGTGCATTTCGCATGCCACATCGGATACCGTGCAAGTTGCTGGTACATTGGCCCCCTGCAGGGTCCAGTCCGGATAAAGGGCCAGGTTTTCGATGGCCTTTAGCTCGCTTGTCTGCTCCTGGATGTGCTGTAAGACTTTGCTTTGCGTGTAGATCGCATCGACCTTGCCTTCGAGTAGAGACGTCTCCAGCGGGCGAAAAGCCAGGTCGTGCTTGTGATCGCGCTTTAACCACAGTTCCGAAGGATTCTCCATCGGGGTGAGCATTTCCGGCTTGTCATACCAGTCATCAGGGTATGGGAATTCCACGACCTCCACGTCTTCGCGAGTCATGCCGTTTTTTCGAAGCATAAGTTCGATGCCCTGTTCCTCCTGAAATCGCCACCAGTCGTTCTTGATGACATTCAGGCTCTTTGAAAGGCCGACCTTCTTGCCCTTCAGGTCTTTCATGTTAAAGATATCGTCCCTGGCGCGTACCATCATACAGCCGCCTTCGTAAACATGCGTCGTCCCGATCAAGCGGGTGCGGCGGATGTCGGCATGGGTGTGGATAGCGGGGGCGCAGCCTCCATAGCGCATCAGGTTGTCGAGGTTATGAACATAATGGGGGTACCAGTCGTTCTCTTCCGTTGAGCGAAGGAACTTGTAAGCCACGCCTATTTTCTTCAACTCTTCCTTGACCCAACCAATTTCCTGATCGACGTTACTGGGAGAGACAAGGGGACAGTTAGTGTAATAGAACTCGCTCCAGTCCACGTCGACGGAACGCATGGTCTTACCCTTAATCGTCATAGTAGCCATTTTCGTTTCTCCTTACCGTTCAAGGTCGCTATGCGCCGCATCGCCAGGGTCGCAGTGCTAGCGTGTATTATTCATCGTGCCCACATCTCGCATGCCTCTTTGAGTTTTGAGTTGCTCCCTTTGCAGGCGTCTCAACCGAGCGCGACTGATTCCGCTATTACCGTGGGTCAGTCACTGTTGTAATTATCGAGCCGGTTCGAATCTCCGGGGTGGGCAATTCATGACTAAAGGAGGACAGATTCAGACAGCAGGTCACAATCAGCTGAAATCATGACCTGCATCAATTCAGCGTCTTGAGCTTCTGCCCTCCTGATCTGGTAAAGACAGGGGGTGTGTGTCGTTAAAGGGGGTGTGTCGTTAAAGAGAGCCAGCCAGTGTCGCAAAACCCTTGCTGTTGGGCTTTTAGGGTAATGGTAAGGCTTTATGAGTTGTTACCGGGTGCGAGCCTTCGTTCCTTTCGCCAGCGGGTTGGAGTGGTGCCACTCCACCGCTTGAAGGCTCGATTGAAAGATCTCTTATCGGTGTAACCCAGCATTGTGGCAATCACAATCAATTCCGCGTCCGAAGTTTCGAGTGTCTGCCGAGCCAAATCGTATCGGCACTGGTCCACCACATCCCGCAAGTTGGTGCCATAGCTTTCCAGTTTACGATGGAGGGTGCGGCTGTGAATTGAGAAAAGATGAGCAATCTGGTCTGCCTTGCTGGACTGGGTAAGGATAGCGGCATGGACTACCCTGCGAACGCGCTCCATAAAGTCGGAGCCGTATGCTCTTTCCAACTGGTCTATCTGTATTTGCAATAAGCGACGTAGCTCAGTGTCGGCCACCTGTATCTTCTCTCCTAGCCATCGTCTTGGGAAATAGATGCCATTGACTTCCGTGTCAAAGCGTATTGGCGCTCTGAAAAACTTTCTAAATGGCTCCTGGTTCTTCGGCTTACGGTGGGCAAAGCAAACCTCCAAAGGCTCCATGCCACTCCCGCAAAGTTCGTTGAGGATGTTAAAAGCCACGGCAACTCCGGCGTCAATCAATTGGGTTACCGGAGTATTTGCCTTTTGGTAAATATGGTAACCCAGAAATGCGGTATCCTCTTGCAACTTGAGGATTACCAATGAGCCTTGGGCATGGAGGTGAAAATAGCGCAGCAGACTGCGCAGTGCCGACTCAACATCCGGCGAGTGCAGTGCCAGGTAACCGACCAGTCCAAAAGATTCAAGGCTGCATCTCTCGCCCAGCAGGAGCCCAAAATGTGCGCAGCCAGTCTTGTCTGCACATAGATTAAGAAGGCGGGTGCGGGACTCGAAAGGTATGATGTTGTCGGGATTCTCGAATACCAATGGATCCATTCCCGCTTCTGCCAGGATTTCGGCCGGATCTACACCAAGATTTCTCAATACAGCAGGCAGTGGCTGGATCGGGCCAATCCGAACGGTGCTTTGTTTGGGGAAGTGCGTCATCAAATATCAGCCTGCCGACCTTAGCCAATGTCCCGGTTATTTTCCAGAGACCTCGCACGGGGATAGTATCCAATATCTCTCAGCGTGCTGCAGCAGGCGGTCGAGCTCGGCGCTATTTTTGCACAAGGAACTTTCAAAATGATGCTCAAGGTTCTGGCGAGTCCACGCTGCCTACTATTCAGATCGCCGATGGTGCACAGAGTGTTGCCATCGAGCAGTTATGCTAACGGAATATACCCCGCTCAAGGATAGTTCCGCGTCCTATAGGTCGGCCAACGGATAACCAAATGCTGGAAGCATCCTTGGACGTAAGCCCGAAACCAACTGTCAGAGGGCCGACCAGAGTCCTGCCGGTCAGGTAGAGCGCCCCCCCATAGACTGTCCCGTCATCGATGATATCGAGCCGGTCATTGTTTTCGCCGACGGTCAGCTGTGCACCCACATATAGCGCCTGCCCGCGCAGTGAGAACAGCTCTTTTACTTGCCAGAGATAGCTGGAGCTCGCCAGCCAGTATTCCTCGGACCAGATTTCGCCCAGTTGATAGCCGGGGAAGCTGTTCGGCCCACCTACCGCGAAATATCTATCCGTGGGTAATTCGCTGCCCAATTCAGTCCCACCCGCCAGGGCTAGCCATACGATATCATTGAGCACGGGAATCGCTGCGCCAAAACCCATTTCCAGCCGCTCCCAGCTGCGGCTTGCGCCAAGCGAGCGGTCGCTTTGCAAGTATTCAACCGCAGCCGCAAAACCACTGGTAGGGTTGAACGGCGTGTCGCGACTGTCGTAGCTAGCGGACAATAGCCAACCCGCGTCATCATGGCTGCGATCTTCCAGTACAGGTGAGCCTGTCTCGACCTCGACATCACGACGCACATAGCCATATCCAGCCCGTAGCTGGGCGTTGTTGCCGACGTTGACGCCGAAATCAATGCGGGCACCCAGGTTGCTGATGAGGTACGTGGCGGCTCGGCTACCTTCGATAAAAATGTCCTCTTGCGTGCGCAGCCAACCAGCCGCGGGTTCGATAAAAAACGTTTGTGAAAAATCCAGCGGTTGGTAGAAACCGGTCTTTAGCTGGCTGTCATAGCCAACTTCGAGCACGTTGCGCCATTCAGCACCAAGTCGGTTAAGCCAGGTTCGTCTGTGCCGGGCATAGAGGGAAAACGCCAAATCACCCCCGCCAGATGCATACAGCCCAAGGTCAACCTGCAAATAGTTCGGACCCCAGCGTTTCTCTTTGGGCAACCAGACCAGCGTCGGCGATTCCGGGTCACCCTCCATACGATATTCGGTGGATTCAAACTCGCGCAGCGCGGACATCCTCCGCGCTTCTGCACTGATCGCTTCGTTGTCGACTATTTCTCCGACTTCAAGCTGGGAGCGCGTCTCGAGATACTCCGGGCTCACTCGCTCCAGACCCTCGTAACTAATGCCGGCTAGCTGGGCTTTAATCTCCTGTGGCTCGGTTACGCGGTCGCGCCAGGCCAGGTACTCTGCATCCGATACAGCGAATGCGGACAGTCGCTCCGCCGCACCCCGGGCCGCAGCTTCTCCAAGCGGTATTGTCTCGGGTATTCGCTCGAAATCTGCCGTGCCGATGTCGCCCGTCGCAATATCGATCAGAATGTCCCGTTCAGTGAGAGAATCCAGCTGTAATTTCTCGTTGGCCACAATCATGACGTCCATGCTGCGGCTTAGAAGTTGGGTGGCACTTTGAAGATTGGATGGGTCAACCGCTGGCTCCACCAGATTGACGACAATTACGACCTCTGCACAAAGCTCGCGCGCAACATCCACAGGGATATTGCGGACGAGGCCACCGTCGGACAATATTTGGTCACCAATGTAGACTGGGGCAAACGCACCAGGTATTGCCATGCTTGCGCGCAGGGCAGTGGCCAGATCGCCATGTCTGAATACCACCATTTCACCGGTAACCATGTCGGTTGCTACCGCACGGAATGGAACAGGCAATTTGTCAAAATTGGGCTGGGCTCTGGCTTTCGCCACATAACTTCGCAGTAGATCTTCGATCGCAAGCGTACTAACGACTCCACCGGGAATTTTTACAGCACCATCTTTAATGCCGAGCTCCAGGCTATTACTGTAAGTCACCGCGCTGCGTTTTTGTTCGGCAGGCTGCAGGTCGCGCTGTCCCAGCCCGCCCACGACCAATTTCCAGTCGATACTGGTAACGAATTCCTCCAGTTCGTCGGCGGGGATACCGGACGCGTATCCCGCCCCCACCAATGCGCCCATGCTTGTGCCAGCAATGCAATCTACAGGAACACGGAGTTCCTCCATTACCTTTAGTACGCCGACATGCGCGCCACCTTTGGCACCACCACCGGCCAGAACCAGGCCGATTCGAGGTCTCGCTGCATCTTCCGGCGCATAACTCTCCCCGGTAGCAGCGCCAAATGCCGCCTCACTGCCCGCGCCAAGCAGCACACCGAGAAGCGTGAAGGCGATAGGTCTGATCTGTAATGTGTTTATCATGGCTAGCCATTGACTTGGACGGCGTTTCGCAACGCGCTCTTTAATGATACGCATAAAGCTGATTTTTAAACACATTTTCTGTAGATTCGGGAATCCCGGACCGCGCCTGCATTCCTAACTGTTTAACAGCACCCTCGGCCCGAGGAAAGGCTACCGGTCTGCCTTATTGGTCGGCTAAACCACCTCTTGAGCAATGCGTGGCGAATGCCCCGGCATCGCTGTTCTGCAACTGTTTCCCCAAGCCGCAGCGCTTGGCGATAAAGTTTACCGTCATATCCGCTTTGCCGGTTTTACCTTTTGGCCGTGACTTTTAGACTTCAATGAATTTGCGTCGGCCATGGCTCCTGCAGCGCAGGTGGAACAATGCGTAAAGAATACGCGCGGCGCGGTTACAGCAAAGCAGCGATATTGAACCTGGTCGAACTGGCTGTAAAAAAGCCCACTTGCGTTGTCAACTAAATCACCAAAGCTTTCGGCAATGTTGACGTGATATTGGTCTCGCCCTGAGGTTAATTTAGGGGCCTGGTTAGTCAGCAGATGGTGATGTCAATGAAACTTACTCAACAGCGTAACATGTATGAAAAAGTCAAGGATTGCATCGTCGATGGGTGCTTGCTTTATGACGGACTTGCAGGATCCCTGGCGCTGGGCATTGCGCTTAGCATTTTTCTCACCTACGGCGGCATCGCACTTACCTGAGGATCGCTAGCCCCGTGCTGGCAAGACGCGGGACACCGGGTTACGGTATGAACCCAACTAGCGGAGATCGACCTCCACCACATCCGACATCTTGCTTTTCACATCCTTGGTGTCTATCGCACTCATCGAGAAGTGATAGATATCGGGAGACA
>JAHEGP010000218.1 GCA_024645065.1 Cellvibrionales bacterium
TGACAGGGTGCTAACAGTAGGTGGAGCGCAGGCAATAGCGGCACTGGCTTACGGTACCCAGAGCATACCCCGGGTCGACAAAATCGTGGGTCCGGGGAATATCTTTGTGGCAACCGCCAAGCAGATGGTTTTTGGCCAGGTCGGACTGGATATGATTGCGGGTCCTTCCGAAATACTCATTGTCTGTGACGGCGCTACAGATCCGGACTGGATCGCTATGGACCTGTTTTCCCAGGCGGAGCATGACGAAAACGCCCAGGCGATATTGATCAGCCCGGATAGCAATTTCCTGGACCGGGTCAACCAAAGTATCGCGCAGTTATTGCCTGCCATGGAGCGGGCCGACATTATCAAGCACTCGCTGTCGGCCCGGGGCCTGTTTATCGTAGTTCCGGATTTGGCGGCGGCGGTTGACATCGTGAATACCATCGCGCCTGAACATCTCGAGCTGTCGGTGGAGGATCCCGAGGCTATGTTGCCGGGAATCCGTCACGCCGGCGCTATTTTCATGGGCCGTTTTACCGCGGAGGCGATTGGCGACTATTGTGCCGGGCCCAACCATGTGCTTCCGACTTCGGGCACCGCACGCTTTTCCTCGCCGCTGGGAGTATACGATTTCCAGAAGCGCAGTTCAGTGATTAACTGCTCTGCGGCCGGTGCCCGGAGCCTGGGCGCGGTGGCGTCAACCCTCGCCAGGGGTGAATCACTGACGGCCCATGCTCGCTCGGCGGAATATCGTCTGCGGGACAAGGGCTAGCATGAGTCGCTACTGGAGTGATTTTGTCAACCGCTTAAAGCCCTATGTGCCGGGAGAGCAGCCGGTGGCCGGGCAAAAGCTGGTCAAGCTCAATACCAATGAAAACCCCTTTGGCCCATCACCCCGGGTATTGGCTGCGCTCAAGGCGCAGCTGGATGACAGCCTGCGTCTTTATCCTGATCCGGAGTCGCGGCAACTGCGCGGAGCAATTGCTGCGCTGTATGAGGTGGAAGCGAACCAGGTATTCGTGGGTAACGGTTCTGATGAAGTGCTGGCCCATATTTTCAATGGTCTGTTAAGGCATGCCGAGCCTGTTTTGTTGCCCGAAGTGAGCTACAGCTTTTATCCGGTGTACTGCCAGTTATTCGGAATTGAGCGGGTCGACATACCTTTGGACGCGGACTTCAAGGTAGCGGTTGGTGCGTTTCGCCAGCCCAACGGCGGGATCGTCGTTGCCAACCCCAACGCGCCAACCGGAGTGTGCCTGGGCCTCGCCGAGGTAGAGCAACTGCTGCGCCAGAATGTCGACAGCGTGGTTGTTATCGACGAGGCCTATATCGACTTTGGTGGTGAGTCTGCAATAGCGCTCGTGAACCGTTACCCAAATTTGTTGGTGGTGCAAACCCTGTCCAAGTCTCGCTCCCTGGCAGGGCTGCGGGTTGGCTTCGCGGTGGGGCAGCGAGATTTGATCGATGCGCTGGAGCGGGTAAAAAACAGTTTTAACTCGTACCCACTCGATAGGCTGGCTCAAACTGCCGCCCAGGCGGCGATAGAAGATCGCGAGTGGTTCCAGCAGTGCCGCAGTCGGGTGATCGCCAATCGTGAAGCGTTGACGCTCGGCCTGGCGCAGCTTGGTTTCGAAGTATTGCCCTCAGCCGCCAACTTCGTGTTTGCTCGTCATCCCGAGCACGATGCGGCCGTCCTGTTAGCTGCCCTGCGCGAGCAGGGTGTGATCGTGCGGCACTTTCGTCGTCCCTCTTCGATTGCACAATTCCTGCGCATATCGGTGGGGACTGAAAGCCAGCAGGGGGCGCTATTTAGGGTGCTGGAAAATCTCATCCCGGGGCATTGACCTGGGTGATAACTTGACAGAGCGTTGTTTCCGGGCGCTTATCAGCGAGGCGAGGGTGTTGGGCGGGTGCCCACGGTGGCGTTGAAGGTCAGTTGCTTGCCATTGCGCAACACCGTGATGGCGGCAGTTTGTCCCGGCATCATTCTTGCGACCTGCAGTAAACCCTCCCTGCCCTCCATAATATCCGAGTCATCGATAGCGGTAATCACGTCCCCGACCCTCAGGCCGGCCTGATCCGCAGGACCTCCGGGGTGAGTTGCGGTGATGATAATCCCTCGTCTCAGGGGCAGCGATAGCTGGACAATTGCCAGCGGCGTCAACTCGGCGACTTCCAGTCCCAGCCAGCCACGGATGACGCGGCCGTGATCGATGATGCTGTTGAGCACTTCCCTGGCATTCTCTGCCGGGATTGCCAGGCCAATGCCTTGCGAGCCACCTGAGCGACTGAAGATAGCCGCATTGATGCCGACCAGCTCCCCCCGGGGATTGATCAGGGCGCCACCGGAATTGCCGGGGTTGATGTCTGCGTCGGTCTGCAAATAGTTTTCATAGGTATTCAGGTTGAGTCCGTAGCGCCCGGTGGCACTGATGATGCCCTGGGTGACTGTTTGGCCAAAGCCAAAAGGATTGCCAATCGCGAGAACAATATCGCCGACGCGGATGTCGGCCGAGCGGCCAAATGTTATGGCTTCAATATCCTCGAGCTCAATTTTGAGTACCGCCAGGTCCGTGTCGGGGTCGGTTCCAATAACCCTCGCGAGGCTTTCGCGGCGATCGTAAAGAGATACCAGAATCTGGTCAGCACCGGCGATCACATGATTATTGGTGAGGATATAACCGCGACTATCGACGATAACTCCGCTGCCCAGGCTTTGCTGCAGGCGCTCTTGTCGCGGGTTATTGCCCTGGTCCAGAAAGTGGCGTAGCAATGGATCATTGAATAGCGGGTGTATCTCGCGCTGCACCACAGTACTGGTATAGATGTTCACCACCGCGGGTGTGGCGCGTTGCACTGCCTCTGCATAGGATGTTGGAGAGCTTCCGGCCAGTGACGAGATTGCGGTGGTTTGCTGCTTCAAGCCGAACTGCGAGGGGAAGAGTAGCAGAATAACGATGGCCAGCAGGATCCCTGTGAGCACTGGCCAGAACAGGTTGCGCCGTGTGAGTTTGCCTGACATGAATAGCGTTACCGTCATCAAAGTGCGTATTATTTCACAACAAACAGTCAGCGGTGCTGACTTTTTTGACTGGAGACCAATCATGGCCGTAGAACTGTTTGAGCTGGTGGCAAACCTCGATGCGATATTGCAGCCTGCGAGGTTCAAGGATTATTCTCCCAATGGCCTGCAGGTGGAGGGGAGGGCGCGGGTCGCCAGGCTCGTCACCGGTGTGACGGCCTGTCAAGCGCTGCTGGAGGCTGCCATTGCCGAGCGGGCAGATGCTGTACTGGTGCACCATGGTTACTTCTGGCGGGGCGAGAACCCCTGCCTCACCGGCATCAAGCGGCGGCGCATCGCTCTTCTGCTCGAACACGATATTAGCCTGTTGGCCTATCATCTGCCGTTGGACGAGCATCCTTCCCTGGGTAATAACGCGCAACTGGCGCAGCAGTTGGGTATTCCCGTAGTCAGTCAGCGGTACGAGGGCGATGGCAGTTGTCCGGTGATGGAGGGCCAGCTGCCGACAGCGGTTGCTGGTCACGCGTTTGCAGCGCACCTCGCCCGGGTGCTGGGTCGAAAGCCAATGCACATCGCTGCAGAGCGTGAAATAAGGCGGTTGGCGTGGTGCACGGGTGGTGGCCAGGGTTTTATCGAGCACGCCATCGAGCTCGGTGTGGACGCTTATATCAGTGGCGAGGTATCAGAACAAACCGTCCACATTGCCAGGGAGAACGCTATCCACTTTTTTGCCGCCGGGCATCACGCGACTGAGCGCTACGGCGTCCAGGCGCTCGGCGAGCACCTGGCGAAAATCCTGCCTCTTGAACATCGATTTCTCGATATCGAAAACCCGGCTTGATGTTCCAGCCCCGGGGCGCGTTGGCCACCAGCGCCCGTGATCACTTTTGGTTCGACCGTGTCAAGCGCGCCTGAGTTTCGCGAGGTGGCTGTTCTGACATGGTGCGTCGTTGATCAGCGCTGCACTAGCCGGTCTTTTCGGCCTGCCTGAGGCCCGCTTTTGCTGAGTAAAACTGCTGCAGCGGGTCTTGCGGCGACTTTATGGCTTGCTCCGTGTCCAGGCCAAAGCTTTCATCGAGCATGCCTTTCTCGCCGGGTGACTGCTTGGGTGCGTAGTCCAGTGGTGGTAGAACCTTGCCTTTGCCGGGCAACTCCGAAATGGCTTCGATTTGTTCCCTGCTGGGAATGGTCTTCATGAGTGGAGCGGCGCCGCGTGTGGTCAGCAGGGTCGCGGCTCCCTCGGCAAGGTGATTGTGCACATTCCGGTAACTATCGGTTAAATCCTCCACCAGCTTTGCGGTTTTGACATAGTGTTCCGAGACTTCCTGTTGATAGCTCTTCAGGCTGGCATTGGCGACCTGTAGCTGCTTTTCGAGCTCCTGGCGCTTGCGGTTGTCGGGGGTAAACATTTTGGTAACGAACACCCCAATGCCGGTGCCCACCAGCAAAGCGGCTATTGCCACGACAATCAGCTCGGGTAAGTTGTACACGCTGAGGCTCCTTCAAGCTTTGGTTTGCGGGATTGCAATTAAAGCACGGATATCGGGATAGCAGAAGCCACCGCAATTGCCAAAAATTGACCAGGTGGTTAAAGTGGCCGCCTCGCGGTTTCAACGCATAAAAGTGGGAATCACAGGGTGACACAAGGGGTATGACACCGGGGCAGCGCTACCAGCGAGAGCTGAGCAAGCCAGACTTTATGGCGGATCCTGCGCAGGAACAAGCGATCGTGCATCTCGATCGACTTTACCATGACCTGGTGGCGAGCCACCGCCGCCAAACGACGGGAGTTATGGGGAAATTGTTTGGCCGCAAGCAGCGAAACCTGGTGTGGCCTGTGGTCAAGGGCTTGTATTTTTGGGGCGGCGTTGGCCGCGGCAAGACCTTCCTGATGGATACCTTCTACGAATTGCTGCCGTTCAGCGAAAAGCGGCGCACTCACTTCCACCGTTTCATGCGCCAGGTGCACCGGCAGCTCAAGCGTATAGAGGGTAAAAAAAATCCCCTTGAGTTGATTGCCGGGGAATTTGCCGAGAACACCCGTGTATTGTGTTTCGATGAGTTCTTTGTGTCCGATATCACCGATGCAATGATTCTGGCCGGCTTGATGGATGCTTTGTTGTGTCGAGGTGTGGTGTTGGTGGCGACATCCAATATCGCTCCGGACGGCTTGTACCAGAATGGCCTGCAACGGGGTCGGTTTCTGCCGGCGATCGAGCTGATCAAAAACCATACCGAAGTGGTGAATATCGATG
>JAHEGP010000219.1 GCA_024645065.1 Cellvibrionales bacterium
CATTCAAATCCGCTCGCCAGTCGGCACCGGAATCGACTCCCAGTGCAAAGGAGGTAAGAGGTGTCCAACAGCCCATGGCTATAACCTCGTCGACTGCCTCCACGCCCCGGGGGCAAACTATCAGGCCCTCGCCGGGCACGCAGCGAATAAGGTGGTGAAACTGCCGCTGAATCGCGCCGATATCGGCAAAGATATCGGCGTGATCGTACTCGAGGTTGTTGATCGCCAGTGTGCGTGGGCGGTAGTGCACAAACTTGGAGCGCTTGTCGAAGAAGGCGGTGTCGTACTCGTCAGCCTCCACCACGAAGAAATCGGAGTCACCAGCGCGCGCCGAGAGGCCGAAATTTGCAGGTACCCCGCCGATCAGAAACCCCGGCGCCATGCCGGCATACTCCAGTATCCAGGCCAGCAGACTGCTGGTGGAGGTTTTGCCATGGGTGCCGGAAACCGCCAGTACCCACTTGTCCCGCAGCAGATTTTCTGCCAACCATTGCGGTCCTGAGGTGTAGGGCAGGCCGTTGTTGAGCATGTACTCCACCGCGGGATTGCCTCGGGTCATGGCGTTGCCGACAACGACACAATCCGGCCGCTGGTGCAAATGCTCCGCCAGGTAACCCTCCATCAGGACGATACCCGCAGCTTCCAACTGGGTGCTCATAGGTGGATACACGGCGGCATCCGAGCCGGTCACTCGATAGCCCATCTCCCGCGCCAACAGGGCGATACCTCCCATGAAGGTACCGCAGATACCCAGGATATGAATATGTCCTTTCGACATGGATAACGTACTCACGCCAAACAAAGCGGCCAATGGTAGCACGCAGGTCAATGTCACCACAGATGGTCTGTCGCAAAATGCGGGGTAACCTCTGGTTAATTCGGTGTTGTCCTTGCTTCAGCGGTCTACAAAGGGCGTCAAGTTTCGTATCATGGCGGACTGACGAAAATCACCCGGCCATGGATATGGCGAGCAATCAAGTATGGGAGCCTCGATGTCAAAAAAAAATGCCTTCTACGCCCAGTCGGGCGGCGTAACAGCAGTGATCAATGCCTCTGCCTGTGGAGTTATTGAGACTGCAGCAAAACACCGAGACCGTATCGGCAAGGTCTACGCAGGGCGCAATGGCATTATCGGCGCTCTCCGCGAAGACCTGATTGACACCAGCAAGGAAAGCAGGGCGGCTATTCGCGGCCTGTTGACCACCCCCTCGGGCGCATTCGGTTCCTGTCGCCACAAATTGAAAAGCCTGGAGGAAAACCGCGCGGAATATGAGCGCCTGATTGAGGTGTTCAAGGCCCACGACATCGGCTACTTCTTTTACAACGGGGGTGGCGATTCGGCTGATACTTGCCTCAAGGTCTCGCAGCTCAGTGCCGCGCTGGGATATTCACTGCAGGCTATTCACGTACCCAAAACTATCGACAATGATCTGCCCGAGACCGATAACTGCCCGGGCTTCGGCTCGGTCGCAAAATACATCGCCATTTCAACCCGCGAGGCGGCCCTGGATGTTGCCTCCATGTGCGAGACGTCCACCAAGGTGTTCATTCTGGAGGTCATGGGGCGACACGCAGGCTGGATCGCTGCGGCGGCCGGGCTCGCCGCCGAACAGGACGGCGATGCGCCGCATGTCATCCTGTTTCCGGAAATCGCCTTCAACCGGGAGAAATTCCTGGCCAGGGTCAAACGCACCGTCAAGCGCAATGGTTACTGCGTCATCGTGGCTTCCGAAGGGGCCCAGTATGCAGATGGCCGTTTTCTGGCGGAGTCCGGCCTGAAGGACGCCTTCGGTCACAGCCAGCTGGGTGGCCTCGCGCCGACCCTGGCAGCGATGGTCAAGGACGAACTCGGCTACAAATATCACTGGGCAGTGGCAGATTACCTGCAGCGCTCGGCGCGCCACATTGCCTCCCAGACCGATGTAGACCAGGCCTATGCCCTGGGGGAGGCGGCAGTCAATTTCGCCCTGCGAGGCGACAACGCCGTGATGCCCTGCATTGTACGCGGCAAGGGCAAGCGCTACAGCTGGTCTATCGGCGAGGCTCGCCTGGAGGATGTCGCGAATCGCGAGAAAAAGATGCCGCGCAATTTCATCACCCGGGACGGGTTTAATATCACCGACAAGGCCCTCGAATACCTGGCACCACTTATCGCGGGTGAGGCCTATCCCACCTATCGCAGGGGAATGCCCGTCTACGTGCAACTGAAAAATAAGCCGGTTCCCCGCAAGTTGAAGACCCGGTTCAAAATCTAGCGCAGGAAAAACTGTAAAACACCGCGTTGCACGGCAGCTTGACTTGATCCGGAGCTCAAATATTTGCCAGATGGAACAAGATTTCATCGGCCACACCCTGTACAATCTGCGCCTCTGAAGTCAACCACAGGGAAGGCCTTCCATGTACAGTAACAAAGACTTTAACCGTTGGCGCCGGCATCCCTGGCACGGACTGCATGCGCACTCGGATGGCAGTGCGGAAGACATCGTACAGGTCTATATCGAAATGACGGCGGATGACGTGGTCAAATATGAACTGGACAAGGGCTCCGGCTTCCTTATGGTTGACCGACCCCAGCGCACGACTTCCAGCCCACCCGCCCTGTATGGCTTCATCCCCCGCACCTATTGTGCAGAGGAAGTGGCAAAACACTGCGTCGAGGCCGTGGAGGGCGACGGCGATCCGCTGGACATCTGCGTGTTTTCGGAACGCCATATTACCCGGGCCGATATCATCCTGAACGCCCGGGTCGTGGGTGGCATCCAGATGATTGATGACGGTGAGGCGGACGACAAAATTGTCGCGGTACTGGCTGGGGACAATATCTGGGGAGACGTTCAAGATATTGCCGACCTTCCCGCTATCAAAACCGAGCGCCTGCAGCACTACTTCTCGACCTACAAAATGATTCCCGGCAAGAAAAACAACGTAACCGTTGACTACGTTTATGGCCGTGATAAGGCACTGGAGGTTATTGCCGCTGCCGAAAAAGACTACCAGCATCACTTCGGCCACCTGCACGCGCAGGCCAAGGCCAGCAACTGAGCTTTACGGACTGTATTGCACCGGACACCAGTCCGGTGCCGCGGACACATAGTTCAAAAGTATTTGTGACAGGTTCGCCCTGACCTCATCGCCAAGCATGAGTGGCGCTTCCGTGGCACGACACTCCTCCCAGCACGACAGCAACAGCTCAGCCGTCAGCTGCCGTTCACAGAATAATGACAGCGGCGCATAACTCAGGTGCCAGCGCTCCGGCGCAACACCGCCCCGATCCAGGTTGTAAGGCCTGAAGAAACCTCGCGACTGTCCCGCCGCCATGCGCTGATCCAGCCAGCGGTGCATCGGCTCAAAGACCCCGCCCTCGGCCACTTCCGATGGCGACAACTGGAGCTGGTAATCGGGCGCCGTGGCGGCCGCATCAAAAATGTCCAGATCGGTGCCCCAGTGATGGCGTGAACTGCCCGGCAGGGCCGAGTAACGAAGTATCGCATGCATCTGTTCCCGCGGGGTCAGGGAATCCATGGCAATATCGCGCCCGGCATCATCGTGAACCCTGCGTTCACCACAGGCTTTGCCGTTCCAGATGGCCAGTTGGCGGCGGAAGGAGCGAAAGCCGCTGGCAATGGCAAGCTCAAATCCAGCCTCCCTGGCATCGGCTTGTAATGCTGTAAATGCCTCTGCCGCCGGCAATTGCAGATAATGGCCGGACGGCAGTTCCACCAGGTGGCTCTCCTCCCGTCCGGTCAACTGCGCTGCGCTGAGCTTTGTTGCCACGGTTGATGACTCTCCGCCGAATGTCGGGCTTGTCGCCAGGGCCCCGGATGGTGATAAGGGGCAATGGTCTTCCATCCTATCCTGTCGACCCCGGCCGCAACAAGGCTACACCTCTCAAGCGCTTACCGGGTCCAGTGAGAACGGCAAAGCCCGGCTCAGCTCGATGCTGGATGTAGAAATAGCTGCACCCCAGGCCACAACCTCTACCCCGGCCGCTATCGCCTCGGCCAGCGCATCCCGGTAGCGGGGGTCGATATCACCCGCCGCGCAAACTGCATTGATACCCGTGTGAAACACGCAGAAAAACAGCACCGCGCGGGTGCGCGAATCCAGCACGGACTGCAACTCCTTCAGGTGCTTGCGGCCGCGTTCGCTGACTGCATCGGGAAACGCACCCTGGCCACCCGGGCGACAAAGGGTTACCGACTTCACTTCCACAAATATCCTTCCCTCTGGTCCCTCCAGCAACAGGTCAGCCCTGCTGCCCTGACCATACTTCACCTCGGTGCGGATGTCGGGGTAGCCGCCAAAGCCGCTTACCAACCCTGCGGCGAGCGCCTCGCGTACCACCTGGTTGGCCTTCGCCGAATGGATACACGCCAAACCGGAGGACGTCTCCACCAGTTCCCAGGTATGCGGATACTTGCGGGTTTTGACCGCGCTGGTCGATAACCACACCCGGCAACCGGGCTCGGCACAGCCCGTCATCGCCCCGGTATTGGGACAGTGCGCTGTAATGATCTCCCCGCCCGGTAATTCCACGTCTGCGAGGAAGCGTTTGTAACGTTGCAGCAGACGACCCGGTATCAGATTGTCAAGTAGCATAAGAGCCTGTGCGGTTGCAAAACCGCGACATTCTAGCAAAGCTTGCCGCCTTTTTTCCGCCAGTAAAAACTCTGAGAAAAAGTGGAACCGCCGCCCGTTATCTGGTAGTTTCTCCGCCCTTGGTTTTGGGCTGTCCCTGTACATGCCAGCCGACAACCTCTGAGTATTGTCGAATTACCATTGCAGTATGGGAAAATAACCATGCCTAGAGCAGCCAAAAAAGCAGCCTCTACGGAATTCAAAAACTTCGAACCCTACAAGCCAAAGCGGGGCGAGAAGTACATGAATGAAAAGCAGCGAGACCATTTCAAAAGCATTCTGCGGAAGTGGAAAGCCGAGCTGATGGAAGAAGTGGATCGCACCGTGACCCATATGAAAGACGAGGCCGCCAACTTCCCCGACCCGGCGGATCGCGCCACCCAGGAAGAGGAGTTCAGCCTCGAACTGCGTACCCGCGATCGCGAGCGCAAACTGATCAAGAAAATCGATTCGACCATGGAGCGCATCGAGCAGGATGACTACGGTTTCTGCGACGCCTGCGGCGTGGAAATAGGTATTCAGCGCCTGGAGGCCCGCCCCACGGCCAGCATGTGCATCGACTGCAAAACCCTGGCTGAAATCAAGGAAAAGCAGGAACTGGGTTAACTTCCTGGC
>JAHEGP010000033.1 GCA_024645065.1 Cellvibrionales bacterium
AACTTCAATGGCAAGGGGGTGCGTCGATTGGAGGTGCGAATACGCATGGCGCGGATATCGCCATGCAGGTTACCACCGAGCACCACATTGAGCAGCTGCATGCCGCGACAAATTCCGACTATCGGTAAATCGGTACCCAGGGCATGCTCGATCATGTCCACCTCAAAAGCATCGCGATCGCGATCGATACGGGCAAGACCGGGGTCATGGTGACCATAGAGGCCGGGGTCGATGTCATCACCACCGCCTATGATGACGGCGTTCAGCAAATGTCGCTGGACGACGCTGGCAGGCGTCAGGTAGACGGCGTCGGCGCCGCAAATACGCAAACACAGCCGCGTCATCCACCAGGCCTGGGCAAAGCGCTTGGTCGGCCCGGTTACTCCTATGACAGGTCTACGAGGCATTTCTGAACCTGCTTGTACCACGGCTCGACAAAAGGCCACTTCATGGGTTGTTGCACATAGACCCAGTGCCGGTAACACCAGCGCTCGAGGCGCTCGGGATCATTTGCCAGCGACTCGACCTGCATCAGGTCATTCCACGGCATAGGTAGCGACCAGTCAGGATCGTCGATCTCGCAGTTCGGTAGCCGGTAATGCAATGTTGGCCGCGGTTTGACCAGTATGTCATCAATGACGGCGTCGACCCTGGGCGCGTCAATGTGCTGAAACATTGGCAGCATGTCCAGGATGCGATTGCGAGTAGGATTGTATTCAAGATAATCGTCGATCAGCGTATCCAGGTCGGGCCAGTAATCCGGGTTAACCAGCTTCTCGAGATAATCATTGGGAAACAGTTTGATAAAGGGCGGAATCCGCCGCGACAAATCGACACCTTCATGCCAGATCAACCAATCACACAGACAGGCAAAAGCCTTCATGTAGGCGGCGATGGTTCTGGCATCGAGCTTGGGCAACTCCGGGTTAAAGTGCACGCCGAAGGCATACCAGGGAGAACTCAGGGTGCCCTTGGCGCCGGCCTGTCGCAGCTCGTCCACCAGTTTATCCAGCTTTGGCAGGTCCGAGATCGGAATTGGCGGCGCCACCAGCTCACAGGGCACGACATTCATCGCCAGTAATGACATGGTATCGGTAGCCCGTTGCTCAAGCTCCTTCAGTGGGTGATCCCGCTTGTGCATTTGGCGGCCGAGCCACTTGATCATCTGGCTATCCATCTCGATACCGAATTTGCCGACTTCGGTATCCTTGATATCCAGCTCGAAAGCCGATTTCGTAATCATCTGGCCACCTAAACTCTTTTGCACCACTGCCGCGAGGCTGGTTAGACCCAAACCCGACAGTTCGATCTCCACCCCGACGCGGCGCTCGGCACCAGACTCGGTGGCACCGTGCTGAGGCATATAAAATCTGCGTGGACGCATGGCATTTCCCCTTTTATCAAAGCCAGCAATAAAGGCCTGGTGTTATTATTAACCTATATCAAGCACTCTTCTGCCGCCCCGAGTCAAGCGCGCTGGCCTGGCAACAGGCAAAAAAAAAGGGCCCTCCCCTGCAGGAAAGCCCACGCTGAAACCAGTAGCCGGGGATCAGCTGAACTGGTTCATGGTGTTGTCCTTGCCGGAGGCCTTCAGCGCTGCCTCACCGGAAAAGTACTCTTTGTGGTCGTCGCCCATATCGGAGCCGGCCATATTCTGGTGTTTGACGCAGGCTATACTCTGGCGAATTTCCTTGCGCTGCACACCCGCCACGTAGGCCAGCATACCTTCCTCACCAAAATAGCCCTTGGCCAGGTTGTCGGTTGACAGAGCCGCTGTGTGGTAGGTCGGCAGCGTGATCAGGTGATGGAAAATACCGGCTTCACGGGCCGCGTCGGCCTGGAAGGTGCGAATCCTGTCATCAGCGGCGGCGGCCAGTTCGGTTTGGTCGTAGTCGACGCTCATCAGGCTGTCGCGGTCGTAGGCGGAGACGTCCTTGCCCTCTTCAGCCCAGGCATCATATACCTGTTGGCGGAAGTTGAGGGTCCAGTTGAACGATGGGCTGTTGTTGTAGACCAGCTTGGCATTGGGGATAACTTCCCGGATGCGATCGACCATAGCGCCGATCTGGCCCACGTGGGGCTTCTCGGTTTCAATCCAGAGCAAATCCGCTCCATTCTGCAGGGAGGTAATACAGTCGAGCACGCAGCGGTCTGCACCGGTGCCGGGCTTGAACTGGAACAATCCACTGGCCAGGCGCCTGGGCTTGAGCAACTTGCCATCGGCCTTGACTACCACGTCACCGTTCTGGATATCAGCAGCGCTTTCCACATACTCACCGTCGAGGAAGCTGTTGTACTTGTCACCCAGGTCCCCGGGCTTGTTGGTCACTGCAATCTGCTTGGTCAGGCCGGCACCGAGAGAGTCGGTACGGGCAACAATGACGCCATCATCCACGCCCAGCTCCAGAAAGGCGTAGCGAACCGCCCTCAGCTTGGCGATAAAGTCCTCGTGGGGTACGGTAACTTTGCCGTCCTGGTGACCACATTGCTTCTCATCCGAAACCTGGTTCTCGATCTGGATACAACATGCGCCGGCCTCGATCATTTTCTTGGCCAGCAGGTAAGTCGCTTCGGCATTACCAAAGCCGGCATCGATATCGGCAACAATGGGCACGACGTGGGTTTCAAAGCTGTCAATTGCATACTGCGTCTCTTTCTCGGTAGCCGCATCGCCAGCCTCGCGGGCAGCATCCAGCTGTCGGAACAGGCCGCCAAGCTCGCGCGCATCGGCCTGGCGCAGGAAGGTATAGAGTTCCTCGATCAACGATGAAACAGAAGTCTTCTCATGCATGGACTGATCCGGCAGCGGGCCGAACTCAGAGCGCAGCGCCGCCACCATCCACCCGGAGAGGTAGAGGTAGCGCTTTTTGGTCGTGCCATGATGCTTCTTGATCGCAATCATTTTTTGCTGGCCGATAAACCCGTGCCAGCAACCCAGCGACTGGGTGTATTGGGAGCTATCGGCATCATATTCGGCCATATCGCGGCGCATAATCGAGGCCGTATACCTGGCGATATCCAAACCGGTTTTGAAGCGATTCTGGATTCGCATCCGCGCAGCGTATTCGGGACTGATTGCATCCCAGGGGCTGCCGTTGGCTTTGACAACATCCGCTAATTCTGCGATCTCTTTTTCATAGTTTGACATGGTAGACCCCTTGAAGCGTCGTAGTTAAATTTCGAGGTTAAATTTCGAGGTTAATATTTGAAGTTAATAGTCGATGTTAAATAGTCGGGTGCCGTCCAGGGCTTGACCAATCACTGGAGCGGCGGCTTGTTAGCAACCCGCCCATGCTAATGACTCCCCGGTCATAAATAAACTAAATGGGAAATATACTTGATATTCACCGTGAATATAGAGGTGCAGCAGCGTCAGCCATATAGCGGTGAGCCAAAGCACCCGCCGGGTTTGGGGACTCACGGTAACGAGTCATTGCCAGGGGCCGCAGGCCTGCGCTTGTGCAGGCCGCCTAACAGTCTACTTTTACCGTATGAAAGTGGTAATATTCTGGCTTAAGCCTCGACTGGACGTCATACCATAGGGTGCAATTTACCAGCGAGATTATTTCTCATGACAAGAGCCAACCCCGGAGCCATCAAGCCTATGCCTGCCTGGATAAAACTTCTCGGTGTGGTTTCACTGGCGTTAATGGCCAGTGCCTGTGCCTCCCCCCAGAAGGTGGACCGTGTCCATGCCAGCATGTACCACCAGCAGGCCAGCATCCAGCAATTGCAGACCGACATGGAGCGAGTCGAAAAGCAACGCCAGCAGCTTACCGCCGAACTGGAGCGACTGGAACAGGACGGCAGCAGTTCCCAGCTTCAGATCGACGCAACCCGGGAGCGGCTCGAGGTGCTTGAGGCGAGACAATCCGACATCGCAGTGGTAATGAGGGAGATCAAAGGCAATGTCGCGAGCAATACCCGTTCAATATCGTCCCTCAAGACTACTGAACAGAAACGCCAGGAGATCATTCGGGCACAGAAGTTGCGCTGGCAACAAATAACCGCGCAAACCAATTCCAGGCTGGCAGAAATCGACAGTGCCTCGAGCGGACCTGCCGCCGGGGAACTCAACAGTGGTGATGCGACCAATGTCCAATCCCGGTAAAGAACGCTTCCTGTTCGGCAGCGCAATATTATTGTTAGCGGCCTATTGCGCCATTCTTACCTATGGCCTGTATCGTGTGCAAAACAACGCCGATGAGCTGGCACGGGAGCAACGCGCAACCCTGGCCGCCGCCGACCAGAGTGTGCAGCAACTCAAGCAATATGTGGAAACCTATCACGGCAACGACGAGCAGGCGCAAAGGGAGCAACAGCGGATCAAGATTATGCTGGATGAACATGAAGCCAGGCTGTTTTTGTTGCAGGACACAATCAACCAGCTGTACGCCCTCCCCGAGTAAATCACCGACCCCGTCGATGCCTTGGCGCGCAGCGAATGGCTTTACTCAGGCGACGCGCCCTTGCTCAGGCAAAAACATCTTCCATAACAATAGTTTCGTTACGGTCGGGACCTGTGGAAATGATGCTGATGGGCGCTCCCACCAGGTCTTCGAGGCGCTCGATATAGGCTCGGGCATTTGCCGGGAGTTGCGCCAGGCTTCGAGCTCCCAGCGTCGACTCTGACCAACCGGGCATATCTTCGTAGACAGGGATCAGGGTGCTGAAATCCCCTGTGAACGAAGGTTCGCTGGCACGCTCACCCCCTGCATCCCGGTAAGCGACGCAGATTCGAATGGTTTCCAGGCCGTCAAGTACATCGAGCTTGGTCAGGCAGAGGCCGCTGATCGAATTGAGTTGAACCGACTGGCGCAGGGATACCGCATCGAACCAACCGGTACGACGGGCTCGACCGGTGGTCGAGCCAAATTCGTGGCCTTTCTCTGCCAGGAAACGTCCTGTGTCATCAAACAACTCGGTCGGGAATGGACCGCTACCAACCCGGGTGGTGTAAGCCTTGGTGATTCCCAGCACGTAATCGAGATAGAGCGGGCCGAACCCGGTGCCGGTGGAGGCACTGCCAGCAGTCGTATTGGACGAGGTTACAAACGGGTATGTGCCATGATCGATATCCAGCAGGGCGCCCTGTGCTCCCTCAAACAGTACTTTCTCGCCGCGCTCGCGAAACTGGTGCAACGCTCCGGTCACGTCGCCAACCATAGGTTCCAGCTCCTCTGCCATCGCCAGGCAGTCAGCCAGGGTTTGCTCGAAATCTACCGCTGGCGCGGCATAGTACTCTGTCAGCATGAAGTTGTGGTACTGCATGATCTGCTGAAGCTTGCTGGCAAAGGTATCTCGCTGCAACATATCTTTCAGGCGCAATCCCCGCCGAGCGACTTTATCCTCATAAGCCGGTCCGATACCGCGACCGGTGGTGCCGATTTTTTCGTTGCCACGGGCCGTCTCCCGGGCCTGGTCGAGGGCCACATGAAAGGGCAGGATCAGGGGGCAGTTGGGACTAATGCGAAGACGCTCCCGCACCGGAACATCACTGGCTTCGAGCCGGCGAATCTCAGTCAGGACCGCCTCAGGAGAGAGCACTACGCCGTTACCGATAAGGCACAGGACACCCTGACGTAGAATCCCGGAAGGAATCAGGTGGAGAACGGTCTTTACCCCGTCGATTACCAGGGTGTGGCCCGCATTGTGTCCACCCTGAAATCTGACGACGGCAGATACCTGATCGGTGAGCAAGTCCACAATTTTGCCCTTACCCTCGTCACCCCATTGGGTACCCAATATCACCACATTTCTATTCATTGCCTACGCTACACGCCTCAACTGCGATTGATGGAATCAAGGTGCCACTCGCCATGCTGGAAAATCAGCTCGCGATCGCAGCCCTCAGGAAATGACTGCTCGGGGTGCCCAAAAATTACTACCTCACCCGACTTACGCAACAGGTTTACCGCTGCCCAAAGATCGAGATCATCCGAATAGGGCGCAAAAATACGTCCATTGGTTTTTTCGTTGCCACTGCCAGCCAGCATCGCAAGAGCCTTCAACTCGGTACTGAAGCCAGTCGCCGGGCGCGCCCGCGGGCCAAAGGCCCTGCCAATATCGTCGTAGCGACCGCCGTTGGCTATGGCCTCGCCGTAGCCGGAAGTATAGGCGGCAAAAACCAGACCGGTATGATAATGATACCCACGCAACTCCCCGAGGTCGAAGTAGTATTCCACGGCGCAATGGCGCCGCTGTACCTGGGATGCAACATAATCCAAATGTTCCAGCGCCTCCTGCACCTGACACGGTGCACTGGCGAGTTGCGCTCTGGCCTGCTGCAACATACTGGCATCGCCATGCAAGCCTGCGAGTTTTACCAACAAGTCTGCCGTTGCTTCGTCGGCGGAGCTGGCGGCAGCCGCCGCTCGAATGTCGCCACTGGACTTGCGCTGCAAAGCGTCGAAAAGATCCGCCTCGGCACCCTTGCTGAGCCCCGCGGCCTGTGCGAGACACCGAAAAATGCCCACGTGCCCTAGGTTGAGGCATATGGATTCAAGCCCTGCGGTTTTCAGGGTGTCCAGCATCAGGGAAATGATTTCAATATCAGCGGCGGCACCGTCTTCGCCATACAACTCGGCACCAACCTGGATAGCGGAACGGGAAGCGAGCAGCGACCTCGGACGGGTATGCAGCACGCTGTCGGCATAGCAGAGCCGGGCAGGTCCTTCGCGCCGCAGGCTATGAGCATCGATGCGCGCTGCCTGTGGAGTAATATCTGGCCTGATCGCCATCATCCTGCCGCTGAGCTGATCCGTCACCTTGAAGCTGTGCAATTCCATATCGCTCCCCAGGCCAATCAACAATGATTCGGTATACTCAACCAGGGAGGGAATGATTAGCTCGTAACCCCAGACCTTGAACAGATCGAGCAGCTGGCGCCGCAGCTGCTCTACCCGGGCGGCGGCCTCGGGCAATAATTCGTCAACCCCGTCGGGGAGCAGCCAGCGATCTGCTATAGACATAGAATCTGTCCTCAGCCTTAATGCACGACATACAACAGGGCGGTCCCGACCAGCATACTGACCAGGCCCATGATTCTGATTTTTTTATCATCCATCTGAACCAGCATGCCCAGTGCCTGGCGCCACTGCGAGGGACTGACGAAAGGCATAATACCTTCGATCACCAGCACCAGGCACAGCGCTATCAAAAACTCTTTACCCATTGTACCCGCTGACTCCCGCGCCCAGTATGCATCCGCCAAGCTGATTTACCACTCCCTTTACAGGGTGGTCCAGCCAACCACAAAAAAACCGGGCAAGCCCGGTTCGCGGATTTTATCACACTCTGCGTTGACTGAGCCCTGAAAACGACCGTTTGCGAGGGGTTTTCAATCGCCCTGCAGCAGTATCAGTGCTGATAACAGGCTAATCGCCCTCGGCTTTTCTCAGGTAGCGAAAGAAGTCGCTATCCGGCTCGATTACCATCATGTCCTGTTTCCCGGAGAAGCTCTTGCGATACGCTTCCAGACTCCGCATAAAGGAGTAAAACTCGGGATCACGATTAAAGGCCTGGGCATAGATTGCAGCGGCCTGGGCGTCACCCTCACCGCGCAGTTTCTGGCCATCGCGATAGGCCAGTGACTCTAGAACCACCTTCTCACGGTCCGCCTCAGCGCGAATTTTTTCCGCTTGCTCCATGCCCTTTGCGCGATACTCCCTGGCCTTCTTTTCTCGCTCGGCTGCCATCCGATTATAAACTGAATCGCTAACCTCCTCCGGAAGATCGATTCGCTTAACCCTGACATCGACCACTTCAATACCCAGTGAGCTTCTCACTGCCTCGTTAAGCTCGTTCGTCAGCTCGTGCATCAACTCATCACGCTGCCCGGACACCACCTCGTGCAAGGTGCGGGTACCAAATTTGTTACGCAGACCATCATTAATCCGCGCCGCCAGACGACTGTTGGCCACCTGCTCATTACCCCCCGTTGCGCGATAATAGGTTTCGACATTGTTGATACGCCACTTGGCAAACGAGTCCACGATCAAACGTTTTTTCTCGATGGTGTAGTAATTCTCGGAAGCCGCATCGACCGTTAGAATTCGCGCGTCGAACTTTCGCACCTCATCCGCAAAGGGCAGCTTGAAGTGAATGCCGGGCTCGACATCGGCATTGGCCAACTTACCAAAACGCAGCACTACAGCGCGCTCGGTTTCCTTTATGACATAAATCGACCCTGACAACGCCATCAACGCGACCAGCCCCAACAACACCACAGCTAGGTTTCTACCTGACATTATCGACCCTCCCCACGGCGAGCGCTGGTGGTATTGGATTGCCGCCGCAAGCGGCTTAACACCTCCTCCGCGACTCTGCGAACCATTTCATCGTCTCCCAGCGGACTGCTTGACTCAGCCCCTTTCTTCATAAGCTGATCCAGCGGCAGGTACATCATGTTGTTGCCGCCTTCAACATCGACCATGACCTTGGAGCTGCGCGACAGCACGTCCTGCATCGCGTCTATATAAAGCCTTTCCCGGGTAACCTCGGGCGCTTTCTGGTACTCGGTCAGCAGCTGCTCGAAACGCTGCGCGTCACCTTCCGCTTCCGACACGACCCGCGAGCGATAGCCGGTTGCCTCCTCGATCATGCGCTGGGCGCGCCCCCTTGCCTCGGGCACTATCCCGTTGGCATAGGCCTGGGCCTCGTTCTTCAAGCGCTCCTCGTCTTCCTTGGCTTTGACCACATCGTCAAAAGCTTCTTTTACCGCTGCCGGCGGTTTGCCTTCCTGGATATTCACCTTGATGATTTGAATCCCGGTAGCGTAGTCGTCAAGGTAGTTTTGCAGGCGCAGCTTAACCTCGTCGCCAATCAACTGGCGCCCCTCGCCCAGTGCCATATCCAGGGTGCTACTACCCACCACATGACGCAGGGCGCTGTCTGTGGCATGCTGCAGGCTCACTTCCGGATCCTTGACGTTGAGCACAAAGGACTTCGCATCAGCGATGTTGTATTGCACTGTGAGCGGCAGCTCTACGATATTTTCATCCTGGGTCAGCATCAAGCCGCGAGAGGTGTACTGGCGCTCGGTGGTCACCATAACCCTGGTCACGTTATCGACGAAGGGCGGATTCCAGTGCAGTCCAGGACCGACGGTTTCGCTGTAGCGACCAAGACGCAGAATGACGCCGCGCTCCTGCTCATCCACTTTGTAGAAACCCATCGCGCCCCAAAAAATTAACAGGCCGACCAGCACCAGTGCTAACAGGTTTAAAGGTAACCCTGGACGACCGGAGCCTGATCCGGAGCCGGACCCTGAACGCGAACCGCCAAAAATACCGCCCAATTTGTCCTGGAATTTTTTCAGCGCTTCTTCCAGGTCGGGCGGACCCTGGTCGCCACCGCCCCACGGGTCCTTGGGCTTATTACCACCCGGTTCGTTCCAAGCCATACTACTCTCCGTAAGTCATTCAAAACTGCACACAAAGCGCGCTATTCTAGCAAAAAATCTGCCATCCCGATTAACAAACTGACTCATCCTCGTCGGCAGCCGCTAACCCGACTGACCCGACCATTGGCGGCTCTCCCACCCCGATGGACTGGCCTGCAGAAAATGTTCAGGATCGTCAACCTCGCGATGCAGGAGGCGCAGCAGCTCCACGCGCGGCGCCCTGATTTCAAGCCTTGAGAATCCATCTTCAGCGGCGCACTCGGATAGCACTGCGCCGGCCGAATACAGGCGGGCTCTGAGTCTGCCATGTTCAGGCGCCATCACCATCCACCGGTGCACGATATCGGGTGCCAGTAATTCTGCAACTGCCTCGCCGATTAGTTCGAGCCCGGCACCGCTGTGGGCTGATACCCAAACCCGCACGGGCCTGCCGTGCTCGTCGCGATCGATTCCCGGACTCACCTGAGCCAGCCTGTCGATTTTGTTGTAGATTTCCAGCCGCGGCGTTTCCCCGGCACCGATCTCCTCCAATACCGCCTCAACTTGCTCCACATTGTCACCGCGGTTCTCGTCGGCGGCGTCCACCACGTGCAGCAAAAGCTCGGCGCTTGCTACCTCCTCCAGGGTAGCGCGAAATGCCTCGACCAGTTTGTGAGGCAAGTGGCGAATGAATCCTACCGTGTCCGCCAGTATCACTGGCCCGAAACCACCGATGTCCAGCCGTCGCAGGGTGGGATCGAGAGTCGCAAAAAGCTGATCTGCCGAATACACACTGGCATCAGTCAAGGCGTTGAACAGGGTCGATTTGCCCGCGTTGGTGTAACCCACCAGCGACAGCGAAGCGATATCTGCCCTGCGCCTGGATCGCCGCCCCTGGTTGCGCTGCGAACGCACTTTTGCCAGACGGCTCCCTATGGACTTGATACGAGCACGCAGCATGCGCCGATCACTCTCGAGCTGGGTTTCCCCGGGACCCCGCAGCCCGATTCCGCCCTTCTGCCGCTCCAGGTGGGTCCAACCACGAACCAGCCTGGTCGACATATGCTGCAATTGAGCCAATTCGACCTGCAGCTTCCCCTCATGGGTACGGGCCCGCTGGGCAAAGATGTCGAGAATGAGACCCGTGCGATCCAACACCCTGCACTGTAATTCCCGCTCCAGATTGCGCTCCTGACTGGGAGATAGTGCGTGGTTGAAAATTACCAGTTCAGACTTCGTACTGACCAGCAACTGCCTGATTTCGTCCAGCTTACCGGAACCGATATAAAACCGGGGCTGGGGGGAACGGCGCTGCCCATTGACAAAGGCCACCACCTCAGCTCCCGCTGACGCCGCCAGTTCCCTGAATTCGTCTGGATCTTCCCGCTGACCGCAATCAGCAAGGTCGATGTGCACGAGGACGGCCCGTTCGCCGCCCCCTGGTCTTTCAAATAACAATAGGAGCCCCTGGGGCCTTAGCCTTCATCCTCGCCCTCTTCAGGTGGGACAGCCATTGGCACCCGCACCGGGCGTGAGGGTACGACTGTGGAAATTGCGTGCTTGTAGACCATTTGGCTGACAGTATTTTTCAGCAAAACGACAAACTGGTCGAACGACTCAATCTGCCCCTGGAGCTTTATCCCATTGACCAGGTAAATCGATACAGGAACACGCTCCTTGCGAAGGATGTTCAGGTAAGGGTCTTGTAGAGAGTGCCCTTTTGACATTAGGTTTCTCCTTGATGTCCTATTAAATGACGTAAATTTGTCCAGTGCCTACTAATTCGGCTCCCGGTCCGGGCTAGCAAGCCCCATTGCTCTTCCCACTATATATGCGTCCACCTGCACGCTTTTCAAACAGTTCTTACTCAAAAACGTTGAAAACGGCCCAATTATACGCTAACCCGATGCTGTTCGCAGATAATAAATCGCTGCTTCCAGGGGCGTCATACCCACAACGGGCTCCGGGGTTTGCACCATGGAGCCCGCTGCGTCTGTCTGAATCCAGTTCAGTTGCCGCCAACTGCGCATCCACGTAAGCTGTCGCTTGGCCAACTGGCGAGTGGCGACGATGCCGGCTGAAATCATTTGCTCACGATCGAGCCTGCCCTCCAGATAGTCGACAACCTGCCTGTAGCCAACCGATCGCATCGATGGCAAGCCGGCATGCAGGTCGGGCCGGCGCCATAACTTGCGCACTTCCTCTACCAGGCCGCCTTCTACCATCGCGCGAAAGCGCTGCTCAATGCGTCGATGCAAGACGCTTCGGTCCACAGGCGCCAGTGCCAGTTGCACGATATTTCCCGGCAGGTCACCTGCCAGCCGAGTCTGTACGCATTTTTGGGCATTGGCCGAGGCGCGACCCTGCTGCCACTCGGTCATGTTTTTTCCGCTCACCAGATAGACCTCCAGTGCCCGCTGCAGGCGCTGGGTGTCGGACGCGTTGATCCGCAGAGCCGCAACCGGATCGTGGAGCGCCAGCTGTCGATGCACCGACTCCCAGCCATGCTCACAGGCCTCACGCTCAATGGCTGCTCGCACCTCAGGGTCAGCCGGCGGCATATCCGAAATTCCGTACAACAATGCCTTGAAATACAACATCGTACCCCCCACCAGCAGCGGGATGCGGCCGGCCGCAACACTATGGCGCATCGCCGTCAGTGCATCCCGGCGAAACCGGGCAGCCGAATACGCTTCGGATGGATCGAGAATATCAAGCAACTGGTGTGGCGCCCTGGCCAGGATCGCTGCCTCTGGCTTGGCCGTGCCGATATCCATTTCGCGATAGATCTGCGCCGAGTCGACACTGATGATGTCGCAGGGCAGATGCTCGGCCAGGGCAATAGCAAGGTCGGTTTTCCCCGCTGCAGTGGGGCCCATAAGGGTTATGCACGTCCCCGGGCGCACGCTGCTAAGGGCTGAGCAGTTCAACGGCCACGCAGGAACAGCTTGTCGATTTCAATGATGCTTTGCTGAGTCCAGGTAGGGCGGCCATGATTGCACTGGCCACTGCGCTGGGTGCGCTCCATGTCGCGCAGCAATGCATTCATCTCGGGGATGGTCAGGCGGCGATTGGCGCGCACTGAGCCATGGCAGGCCATAGTGGCAAGAATCTCATCGACATGCGCTTCTATGAGATCGCTGGCACCGTGGGTAAGCAGGTCAGACAGGACATCCCTCAGCAATTGGGCAACATCGCTGTCCCTCAGCAGCGCCGGCACCTCCCGAATCACCAGAGCCTCTTCGCCGATGCGCTCAATGGTGAAGCCGAGCGATTCGAAAAAACCCAGCTGTCCCTCGGCACAATCCGCCTCGCGAGCGCTCACAGCGACGTTTTGCGGCACCAGCAGCGGCTGGGCTTTGATGCCCTCACCGAGTCGAGCCTGCTTCATGCGCTCATAAACGATGCGCTCGTGGGCAGCATGCATGTCGACAATCACCATGCCTGCAGCATTCTCTGCGAGAATATAAATCCCCTTGAGCTGGGCTACGGCATAGCCCAGCGGAGGAATGTCGCTTTCAGTATCCGGCATGGGTGGGTGGGGCGCCTCGCTCCGGTCGCCGGCGCCCGCCATCGGCCGGGTAAACTGCTGGTAGGCACGTAGCTCTTCACGCACCTCGGGTGCTCCATGGGTGCCGAGAGACATACCCTGCTGGCGCGGTGGCGCCACCGCAATCGATGCTTCTGGCGGCGGCAGTTCAAAGTCCTGCGCTGAATGAGCTGGGGACACTTCAGCCAGGGCATGATGTAGCGAGCGAAAGATGAAGTCATGCACGGAGCGACCATCGCGAAAGCGCACCTCGTGCTTGGTGGGATGGACATTGACATCAACCACCGAGGCATCGAGCTCCAGATACAGCACGTAGGCGGGATGACGGCCGTGGTAGAGAACATCCCTGTAGGCCTGGCGCACTGCATGGCTTACCAATTTGTCACGCACCACTCGACCATTAACGAAGAAATACTGTAAATCAGCCTGGGAGCGCGAAAAAGTCGGGAGTGCGACCCACCCGTTCAGCCGGTATCCTACCGCCTGCTGCTCAATCCGCAGCGCCTGCTCCATGAAGGCCGGTCCGCAGACCTGGGCCACACGCTGCTGCTGACCGGCCAGGGTATCGGCCCCGCGCAGGGCATGAATGACCTTGCCATTGTGACGCAATTCAAAACTGACATCCGGTCGGCTTAGCGCCTGGCGCTTGACGACCTCCTGGGCGTGATCAAACTCGGTTTTTTCGGTGCGCAGGAATTTGCGCCTGGCGGGCGTGTTGAAGAAGAGATCCCTGATTTCCACGGTACTGCCCCGGGGATGGGCGGCGGGCCTGAGCTGGACGTCCTCCGGCTGGCCAGAAACCTCGATACAGCTGCCGACACCGGCACCGGTGTTGCTGGTGAGGCTAAGCCGTGACACCGATGCGATGCTTGCCAGTGCCTCACCGCGAAACCCCAGTGAAGCGACCGCCTCCAGGTGCTCTATGGCGCTGATTTTGCTGGTGGCGTGCCGACTAAGCGCCAGCGGCAGGTCATCGGCATCGATACCACTGCCATCGTCCCTGACCCTGATCATGCGAGCACCGCCCCCATCGAGCTCCACCGTGATGCGGCCGGCTCCCGCGTCCAGACTATTCTCGAGCAGCTCCTTGACCACCGAAGCGGGTCGCTCGACGACTTCACCCGCGGCAATCTGGTTGGCGAGCTGACTGGACAACAATTGAATACGAGACATGGACTACACTGGCGCTGGCTGGTTGGTAGACACCCGACAAGAGGGGATGACAGGGTACCGCAAAGCCGGGCAGTAATGAACCCGCCGACCCCAAAACCGTGGCGAACCCGGGCAATTTGACTGAAGGCAACTTTGATTAATTCGGTACTACCGCAGCCGGGCCTTTGGAATGGCTCGCAGGGCCGTGGTGCGAAGATCAATAGTCGCCCTGAGCGGCGAGTGCCGCAAAGCCCGGGCTGACACCGAATTAATCAGCGGGGCCTCATATAGCAGGGGTCAGGAAGTCGGGATCTGCAGTTTTTGCCCGATGCGGATGTTGTTGCTGCTCAAGCCGTTGCTGCTGCGCAAACTGCTGAGGCTGACTTTATAGCGCTGGGCTATTTCGCTGAGAGTGTCACCACTGGCGACCACATACTCCCTGCCCTCTCCGCTGCGTTGGCGCCAGGCAACCAATGTGCCATCCGGTGGGTTGGATTCAAAGAAATGGATCAGGCCCTGGTATATTGCCCCGGCCACCTTGCCCTGATAGCTTTGGGTGCCCAGTTTGCGCGCTTCCTGCGGGTTCGAAATAAATCCGGTTTCGATGAGGATGGAGGGAATATCGGGGGATCGCAGCACGGCAAAGTTGGCCTGCTCGACCCTGGGTTTGTGGAGACGGGAAATCCCGGCCATCGACCGTAACACATAATCTCCCACCGACAGGCTGGCGTCGAGGTTAGCGGTCATTGACAGATCAAAAAGCACAGCCGCCAGCACGTCATCCTTGTCCTTCAGGGCCACCCCGCCGATCTGGTCAGCCTTGTTTTCACTGGCCGCCAGAAAGCTTGCTGTAGTCGAAGTGGCTCCGTGCTGTGACAGTGCGAATACCGAACTCCCGCTCGCCTTGGGGCTGCTGAAGGCGTCCGCGTGAATGGACACGAACAGATCGGCACGTTTGCTGCGTGCTATTTTGCGGCGGTTTTCCAGGCTGATGAACTGATCCCCGGTGCGCACCATCACGGGCCGGTAGCCCCCTGCCGACTTTAATTTCGCCTCTAACTGCCGGGCGATGCCCAGCACCACATCTTTTTCCCGCAGGCGCCTCGGGCCAATGGCCCCGGGGTCCCGGCCACCATGTCCCGCATCAATGGCGATGACAATATCACGACGGTGAGGCACAGTTGACGCCGATCTTGTTACCGCTGACGATGCCTGGCCATAGAGATCGACCACCAGGCGATCCTTCTTGCTGCCATCGCGCCCCAATAAAAAGCTGCGCGGCCGGGCGTCAACCTGCATATCAAGCACGATGCGCAAATCATTGCCATCACGCACGCCGCTGCGGATATGCTTGATACCCGTATTATCGAGGGATGCAGGGGCCAGAGAGGTCGATAAACGGGCGTCAGGTATATCAATTACCAGTCGCGACGGATTCTGCAGGGCGATGATGTTATGCCTTACCGGGCCGCTCAGGTCGAATACCAACCGGGTATATTCCGATGCCTTCGACAAGCGCAAACCGTGAACATCGGTGATCGCTAGCGCATCGGGAGAGAACGCCGAGATAAGCGGCAGCACGGCCGCCAGTAAAAAAGTGCTGATGTAATGGGAAAAGCGGCTCATATCCGTTCACACAATAATTTCCGCGAAAAATCGCCTTAATTATTAGGGGTTTACTTTGGAATATTACACTAATATCTCATTCGCGCAAGGGTTTCAGGCCGAGCCATCATTGCGCTGTGACAAGATCCATGCAGATTCTGCGGCCGCTTCCCTCGGGCTCGATGCTAATACGGATGTCAGGTTCGGGTAGCCAGCCCACCCCCCGCTGCGGCCATTCCACCAGGCACAGATTGGGTGGTGCGAAGTATTCCCTCACGCCCAGATACTCCATTTCTTCCGGGTCAGCCAGGCGATAAAGGTCGAAATGATAAACATTCAGTGCTGGCAGCTCATAAGGCTCCACCAGGGTATAGGTGGGACTTTTAACAGCACCCGGATACCCCAGTGCGCGCAGCAGGCCGCGCGCAAAGGTAGTCTTGCCCGCGCCGAGGTCTCCCTCGAGGTAAACCACACCGCCAGCGCTGAAATATTGCAGCCAACGCCCGGCGCATTCCAGCATCGCCGTCTCATCGGCAACCAACGCGAAGTGCGAGTTCACATTCATCAGCTGTTGGCCAGGCGCCTGATCCACAACAGCAGGTCACTCGCCAGCAGACCTCTTTCTCCGCCAGTGGCAGCCGCCATATCAGCAGCCCTGGCATGCAACACCATTGCCATCGCCGCACTATCACCGACTCCCAGGCCCTGGGCAAGCAGCCCCCCGACCACGCCACTGAGAACATCTCCCATGCCACCGCTGGCCATACCCGGGTTACCGTAGGGGCACAACGCCACTGCATTGCGAGCATCTACCGCTAGCGATCCGGAACCTTTAAGCAGCACTGCGCCACCAAATTTTGTTTGCAGCGCCGTCAATGCAGCGAAGCGATCGGCTTGTATTTCGGCGTTGCTGGTTCCCAGCAAGCGCGCGGCCTCTCCCGGGTGTGGGGTAATAACCCAGTCGTCCCGCCTCGGCTGGGCTATTACCCTGCCCTGGCTAATGATATTCAGGGCATCGGCGTCAACAACCAACGGCTTGCCCGACGCCCAGGCTTTCTGCACCATCTGCTCGCCCCAGGGCTGTTGCCCCAGACCCGGCCCCAGCACAATGACCGAGGGCCGCTCCAGCAAGGGCTCCAGTTCCTGGCCAGAATGTACCGCGTGGCACATCACCTCGGGCGCCTGAGCCATAACGCCAGCTATGTGCTCAGGCCGGGTGGCCAGCGATACCAGACCGGCACCGCAGCGCCCGGCGGCTCGCGCGGCGAGCGCCGCGGCACCTCCCATACCATGATCCCCGCCAACGACGAGCACATGCCCGTAATGACCCTTGTGGGCGGTACCGGGACGCGCGGGCAAAAAATGGCGCAGGTCTTCGATGTCGAGGCGCCGACAATCGGCTGGCACCGCTTGCAGTACACTGGCAGGCACTGCCAGGTCGTGAAAGTGCAGTTGGCCACTGCAGGCGCGACCCTCGCCGGTGAACATCCCCTGCTTGAGGCCAATAAAGGAGATGGTGCTACTTGCCGCGATCGCCGCTCCCAACACGGTACCGGTATCACTGCATAGGCCGGAAGGGATATCCAGAGACAAAACTGGCTGCTCGGCCCGGTTGAGCTGCTCAATCACGGTCAGGTAGGGAGCGCGCACCGGACCACTGAGGCCGGTGCCCAGCAGCGCATCGACAATGACGTCGACGCCGGCGAGATCAATGGCATCGTCAGATTTGGGTTCGATACCGGCCTCGCACGCCAATTCATAGGCCGACCTGGCATCACCCCGCAAGCGCTCGGCACCGGCCAGCATATAAAGATCGACGTTGAAGCCATGCTGCACCGCTCTGGCAGCCAGCACGTAGCCATCTCCACCATTATTTCCAGCACCGCAGAATACCGCGATACGACGCGCCTGGGGCCAACTATCCTGCAACACGCCAAAAGCCGCCCGACCAGCACGGCGCATCAACTCGAAACCCGGTATTCGGTGCTCTTCGATTGCGATCCGATCGAGCTCCCTGACACTGCTGGCACGGTAGAGAGAACGGGGCAATGCTTTGAAATCGTTAGGGCTCATGTTCGCTTCCTCTCCATATTGTTCGGGGCGCCCCTGATTAATCAGGTACTGACCCAGCGAGGCCTTCGGGTCAACACCACCAAGCCCGCGTTGACGCCCGAATTAACGGCTGATCAAGTCTGCTAGAATCGCGCCATTATAAGCAATGCTGGCAGGCAAGTGCGATGCACGACACTGGCAAACCCGATTTACCAATCACCACCCTCGAAGACCTCGCCAAACGGATTCCCGACTGGGCCGCAGAGTTGGGCTTTCGGCGACTTGCGATCAGCGATGCCGACCCCGGAGCGCATGCGGCGCACTTGCAGGCATGGCTTGAACAGGGTTATCACGGCGATATGGATTATATGCAACGGCACCTCGAATTGCGCCGCCACCCGGACCAGTTACTCCCCGGCGTACTGCGGGTCATCACTGTACTGATGGATTACCTGGCACCGGGTGCTGCACCGCTTCCCTTGCTCGAGCAGGGGCAAAAAGCCTACATCTCGCGCTATGCACTGGGCCGCGACTATCACAAATTGATGCGCAGGAAACTGGCCAGGCTCGCGGGGCGCATCCAGAGTGCCGCTGGTGGCAACTACCGCGCTTTTGTTGACAGCGCCCCGGTGCTTGAGCGCGCCTAC
>JAHEGP010000220.1 GCA_024645065.1 Cellvibrionales bacterium
CTCGCTCGCATCCGCCGGGTCGATCACCATACCATCTGCCAGGCCCCGGTAAAAACGCGCCACCTGTAGTGCCGAGGATGGCTGCCGAAGTTCCCGCATCATCTTGGCAGCTGGACCCTTGAGGGCCTTGCCACCCACGATCGGCGATACCGCGATAACCGGCGCCGAACAGTGTTGCAACGCCAATTCCATTCCGGGCAGGGCCAGGATCGGCTCGACGCTGAGAAACGGGTTGGAGGGACAGATCACGACGCCCGCCAGGTCGGTTGCGCGCAGCAGCGCCATCAGCTGCGGCTGCGGCACGGCACTTTCGACTCCCGCAAACCGGTAGCCTTGCACCGCAGGACGGCATCGACGGCGAACAAAGTAATCCTGGAACGACAGGGTACCCTCCTCCGTGTCCAGCAGCGTGCCAACCGGATCGTCAGACATCGGCAATACGCACTGGCCGATGTCCAGGCTACGGCAAAGATTTCTCGTCACCTCACTCAAGCTCAGACCTTGCGCCAGGTTGTTGGTTCGCAAAATATGGGTAGCCAGGTCCCGATCACCGAGTTTGAACCAATCGGGACCGCCCAGTCGCTGCAGGCTTCGCATAAAATGCCAGCTTTCACCCTCAAGACCCCAACCCTGCTTTTGATTATTGATACCGGCCAGAGTGTACATGATGGTATCCAGATCAGGGCACACACGCAGCCCGAGATGGGTAAAATCATCGGCCGTATTGGCACAGATAACCAACTCGCGTGGCTCCAGCACGCGGGACAGGCCGAGCACCAACTTGGCGCCGCCGACTCCGCCAGATAGAGCGAGCACCTTGTTCCCCATTGCGTCCATCTGCCCTAACGAAAAAGATCGTTTGCTTGCGACCTGATGAGACTGGCTGAGCCGGCGTTGCTCGACGCCAGGTTTGCACCGCAGACCAGCACCACCGGCAATCCCTCATCGGTCTGCCCCATAAGGAAGGACGCGGCGGCTGCCAGCTCATCCGCCACTGCAACTGTGCTAACCTGCATGGGTCGACCAGACAGATCCTTGCAACCCACAAGGTCAATCACGGGTTCGAAGCCTGCACTGCCCAGGGCGATCCCAACGCTACCCTCGCGCCAGGCCCGGCCCGCTGAGTCGTTGATAATGATCGCCACATCAACGCCCAGCTCGTCTGCGATGCGGCGCCGCAACGCGGCGGCCGATGCATCGGGGTCTTCGGGAAGCAAGAGCACCATGGTTTCACCCCCGTCTATGTTGGATCGATCGATGCCGGCGTTGGCATGGACATATCCCAGCAAATGCTCGACGATCAAAACGCCGCGCCTGTAGCGAATGACGTCCCGGCTTTCGCGCAAAATCAGTTCAACCAGGCGCGGATCCTTGCCCACCGCCTCGGCTAACTCCCCAGCTTCGGCGGACGGTTGTACCGACAACAGGTCGACATAGCGATTCTCTGCTTTTGATACGATTTTTTGTGCAATAACCAACACATCACCATCGACCAGGCGCCTGTTATTGTCCTTCAGGGAACCCAGTAACAGCGCAAATAAATCGTCGCCGGGCTGAACCAGTGGCACATTCGCCAGTGCGAAAAAATGCAACTGTCGACCTGCCCCCCAGAGACTCAAGCCTGATCATCCCCGGGGCCGGTGATACGAATTCCCGCATGGCACTTGTAGCGTCGGTTAATCGTGATCAAAACAGACGTCAGAGCCTCCGCGGCGGCGGCGTTGGCAATTGGACCGGCGTGAAAACCCCGCATACCAGCGGCCTCGACCAAATCAATCACGACTTCCCGGGCCTCCTTGTCATTGCCTGCCACCAACACGTCGCAATCCAGTTCATGCCCCTCCTGCAAATGATGCGCAGCAACATTCTGGAAGGCCGAAACCACCCGTACTTCGCTTCCCAACAGGCGCTGGGCAATCTCACCCGCGCTGCCACCCTCGGGGAGCTGAACTGTCCCAACTTTTGGCGGCACCAGCGGCACCGTCACATCGATCAGTATCTTTCCGGCCAAGCCGTCCCTAAGCTGTTCCAGTGTGCTCGCCTGATGGCCAAAGGGCACGGTTATCACTACCAGGTCTGCGGTGGCAGCCGCCGCGCTGTTTTCCATTGCCTGCACCACAACGTCCCGAACCCCGCGAGCTGCCATGACACTGCGCAGTTCCTTAGCCGCCGTTTCAGCCCTGGCGATGGCCCGCGAACCAATGATGACCGCATAACCGGCCTGGACCCAGCGCCGCGCAAGGCCCGTTCCCAGTTCACCGGTACCGCCAAGTATCGCTATTGTTTGGATGGATTCGGTCATATCAATTACCACTCTGGATTAGGGAAACGAGCACCCGGCCCCCAAACACCGGCAGAAAGTGTAACAGAGAGATTTGCATTCACCTACCCGGCTCACCGCTTGCTGCAACGCCCTGAAATTCCGCATCTTAGGCTGCACCGCAGCCATTGCCGCCGGCCTCAGACAAACGATACGGCTGCCGCCGCGGCTTGCCCTGCAGGGGAACAGCAAGTGAGTCGCAGCGGCGCGACCCCTTTTCCAGGCGCCGCCGCAGGAACTGCGTATATCGTCTCGAGCCCGACCCATCAGGATGCGCGCAATGCCCCTGCCGTGCCAGTTCCAGCTTGCTTGCAATGTCGCATAAACCGGTGCACATTGGGCTACTGATTCCGGCCTGCTTTTATCCGCATCAAACCAGCCTTGCAGGATCATGCCCCATGTCTTCCAGCCACGAGCATTCAGTTCGCAGCACCATTTCCCTGTGGTTTGGCGCAGCTGGCCTGATACTGTTGCCACTGGGTGCTTTGGGGACCCGCTACGGTTTGTGGAGCCATAACATTGGTATCGTTATGGTCATGCTGGCATTCCTCTGCGCATTGGTGCCAGTCGCCCTGTTTATTGGATTTGCATGGCACCCGGGGTTTCGAGCAGAGCGCCGCAGCCTGTCCATTGGTATGCTGATGGGCCTCATACCATTAACAGTCGCCGCCTATCTCTACAGCGCCGGCGGCTCTGCGCCCATGATTCATGACATTTCTACCGACACCGTGCGCCCACCGCAATACCTGGCCGCGGTCAGGCAGCGCAAGCCCGATGACAACGCACTGGAGTGGACGGAGTCTGTGGCGATGCTTCAACGCAAAGCTTATCCAGATCTCAATGCCATCGAGTCGACGCTGACTGCGGGACAGGCATTGGACAAGGCGCGGCAGGTGGCTCTGGATCTGGGTTGGGAGATCATTGATAGCGTATCCCGCCCGGGCCACCTGGAAGCTGTCGCTACCACCTTCTGGTTCGGCTTCAAGGACGATATCGTTATTCGGGTTGAACCCGGCGCCGGTGGCAGTGTGATCGACCTGCGCTCCGCGTCCCGTGTCGGTCGGGGAGACCTGGGAGCAAATGCGAAAAGAATCAAACGGTTTATCGAAAACTTCAAGGCCAGTTGATGGCTTCAGAACCGATGCCAACCCGAAGTCGCGCGCTCGACCTCACTCAGCCTTCTTCGAGCAATTCGAAATCCATTTTACCGATGCCGCAATCGGGGCACTCGAAATCATCTGGCACATCTTCCCAGCGGGTCCCGGGGGCAATACCGAGTTCCGGCAAACCCTCTGCTTCATCGTAAATATAACCGCAGATGACGCACTCCCACTTGCTGTAGTCACTCATTCAAAACTCCCGTTTGACAGCCCGCAACGCCGCGTTGGCCCTCCGGCTCGGTGAGGCCCGCTGGGCCCGCGGCCCGCCGGGCTGCTTGCACCGCGATGCCGGCCTTGTATCAAGGCATGCCCACTCGCACCCGGGTTTTTACGAAGCCCTGCTTATCGGCCGAAGTGATAGCAACCGTGATCAGACGCATGCCGTGATCCCGCTCGATCGCTGCCAGCCAGGCAATCACCTGGGAAACCGGCGCTTCTTCCAACCACAGCTGGGCGGACTCATCTCCGGTGGGCTGGTAGCGCTGCATCACCAGGGAATACGTCGGCAGCGTTGTGTCGACCAATGCCGAAATACTCTGGGTCTGGGCCGCTACTCCAGCACTGGCACTGGTACTGCTGATGTCGACAACTGCCTGTCGCATCCAATCGAGTGATTCCCTGGCATCGGCATTGTCCGCTTCGTAGCCATCGATGGCCCTTGTCAAAGGCGCCCAGGTCGTGCCATAGAGCAATAATAACCCGATCAACAGAGCGGCCGCCAACACCATCAACTGCTCGCGTTGGCTTAATTTCTGGAACCAAAGCTTCATCGGTTCGCCTCCTTCAACTCGAGGCGCGCCAAAATTCCCTGACCCTGGGCGCTACTGTTGAGCAATTGTGCCTCGATTCCCTGCTGCTGCATCACACTGCGAAATTGCTCAATGTGCTGGAAGTCCCTGGCCCGCAATTCGAGCCGCAAATTACGGCTGTCACCCTCATAGTTGATATTGCGCACCGTATACCCTGCCTCGCTGCCAAGCGCAGGCCCTACCTGGGCGATCATCGATCCGAACCGGGTGGGCCCGGAGCTGGATAGCTGGGACAGCACCGCCTGCAGCTGACGCTCCGGGCTGCTGATTTTACCGGTCGGAATGGCCTCCCGGGCCAGCTCATACTTCTCCGCTTCCAAAACTCTTGAGGCCTGTCGGGCGCTGGAGTAGTGATAAATCAACACCGTATAATTGATCAGGAGAGCCGCCAGGGCAACCATGGCTACCGGCTTCCACTCGTGCCAGTAATGGCGCCAGCGCAGCGCCGGCCGGAAGTCCCCTTGCAACAAGTTGACCGGATCGGCGGGTAATACCGATGCCAGCCAGCCCAGCACCGACTCAACGGGCTGTATGCCCACCTGCAGACCGGGTCGCGCGGCAGCCAGCGCAGCCACCAGATTTGTGGTATCGGTGCCCTGCTCGACCACAACATCCAGCTGGCCCGCAAAGTCCAGGCCATCAGGGTCGGGCATTGAAGCCACCTGTTCGAGGTTGTCCGGAGTGCAGACAAAGCCGGCACAGGGGCCTGAGCGTGCAACCAGCTGGTCGCCATCGAGCACCCAGGTCTGGTGGTCGCCAGCCCAGGGCAACAATAGTGTCTCCGGCACCAGAATATCGATACCGACCCCGGCTTCGCGAAACTCGTCCATCAAAGCTTGCACCGCCGCTTTGCTGACAATCACAACCCCCATCCTGTCCTGGCCGAGCATTTGATAGGCAAAATGCAATTTTTCAGTGCTCTCAACC
>JAHEGP010000221.1 GCA_024645065.1 Cellvibrionales bacterium
TTCCAGCGAGCGTTCAAAGCATTGCAGGAGCAGGTCTTCCTTGTCTTTTATGTGGTAATAAAAAGCCCCCTTGGTGACTCCAAGTTGTTCTGCAATCTCGTCAAGCGAGGTGCCTCTGAAACCTTTTCTATTGAAAAACCAGGTGCCGGTTTTGAGGAAGGCGTCTCGCTTTTTGCGATTCTGCTCGTCATGATTGAAGCCATTGCCAGTCGGGCTCTCGTCAATTACCCAGGCCAGCGATTCGAATTGATAGTTGCCAGCCCTGGGGTGCAAACCATGTAATAGTATGTCGCTCGCCGCCAGCGCGGCCTGCTCGATGGCTTCGGGTGCAAGCTCCAGCAGCCACAGCGGCGACCAGGACAAGGTCGCGATAATGCACAGTGCAGTCGATGTGGTGTCGCAGGGGGCGACAGAATGGTCGGCTATTCCAGCGGAAATAATCCCTCTGATGCGAGCGAAGTTGGCGGCAAAGCGTTGTTCGATCGAAGCGCGTTGGGCGGGGGGAAGAGAGGGGACTTCCAATAACAGGGCGTGGTGGGGTGCCCGTCCCTCGAGAACGTCCCGCCACTCCATGAAATTGTCGATGACAAGCCGTTGCAGTTTTTCCGCTCCCGACAGTGATGCGGCATCGACGCTGGCAATCCTGGCGGCGTGGTGCTCACAGCTGGACAGGTAGCATTGGTAGATAAGGTCCTGCTTGGTTTTCACATAATAGTAAAGGCTGGTCTTGCTGAGCTTGAGGGAATCGGCGATATCCTGCAGGGTGGTCGATCGACTACCCCTGCGATTGAACAGTCGGGCTGCCTCGGCCAGTATGGTCTGGCGCTTGGCGTCATGTTGGCGGGTTCGGCTGAAGGGTGAAGTCGACGTCGCGGGATGATTGTCTTTGCCCATGAAACGCTCCCGTTGCGAGCCCTGGCTTTCCCGCTGGACTGGTGGCGGGAGCTCATCAAAATGGGATAGTAAAACACAAAATACTTGAATGATAGCAAAACATACTATATGTTCGAATACGTTCAGCGCGTCGCCCCGGCGGCAGTATCCAGCCGCTGCTCGTCCCTCTCACTGCGCCGGAACAACGGTAGTGTTCGGTGCAACGACCGGATAGCGCAACTTGCCGTCAAGCTCAGATTGCGGCCCTTGCAGAACATTGCAGAGTTGGGTACACCCGGTTTTGCCTCACGCCGATCCGGGGCCACGAGAGGACCCGACGTCACAATGACCAGGAGACAAGCGATTATGCAATTAGGTATCAGCGCGAAAGTGTCACCCATTCTCGAGGCAGTGAAGCGCTTTATCGCCGAGGAAGTGCTTCCGGTGGAAGCAGAGTTCAGGGCGCAAGTGGCGGTGGGTGACCGATGGCAACTTACCGAGCGGCAGCAAGAAATCCTGCGCGACCTGAAAGCACGCTCCAGGGCCGCCGGGCTGTGGAATTTTTTTCTCACCGATGGGGCTGCGGGCTCCGGCTTGAATACGGTCGAATATGCCTATTTGGCCGAAGAGATGGGAAAGTCCCACCTGGCTGCCGAGGCATTCAACTGCAGTGCGCCCGACACTGGCAATATGGAGGTGCTGCACAAGTACGGCACCGAGGCACAAAAAAAACAGTGGCTGGAGCCGCTGCTTAACGGCGAAATACGCTCGGCATATGCCATGACAGAACCCGGAGTGGCCTCCTCCGATGCCACCAACATCGAGACCGAGGCAGTGCTTGATGGAGGCGAGTGGGTGATCAATGGTGAGAAGCACTACATATCCGGAGCCGGCGACCCTCGCTGCAAAATCCTGATTGTCATGGTCAAGACCGACCCGGGCGCGCCCAGGCACCTTCAGCAATCCCAGATCCTGGTGCCCATGGACACTCCCGGCGTGGAAAACCTGCGCCCGATGCAGGTATTTTCAATGGATGACGCGCCCCACGGTCATATGCATCAGCGCTTCACCAACGTGCGGGTGCCCAGGGACAACATCATCCTGGGCCCGGGTCGCGGTTTCGAGATTTCCCAGGGGCGGCTTGGGCCTGGCCGGATTCATCATTGCATGCGTGCGATAGGTGCCGCCGAGCTCGCCCTGCGGTTGATGTGTGAGCGGGCCGTCTCGCGCACGGCATTCGGCCAGCCGCTGGCTAGACTGGGCGGCAATATCGATATCATTGCCAATGCCCGGATGGATATTGAGCAGGCTCGCCTGCTGACCCTCAAGACAGCGTGGATGATGGATAACGTCGATCCCAAGCAGGCCCGGGTGTGGATTTCGATGATCAAAACTGCGGTGCCGAACGTGTCGATCGCAATAGTCGACCAGGCAATCCAGATGTTCGGGGCCCTCGGCGTGTCTCAGGATACACCCCTGGCGGAGCTGTACATGGCACAGCGCACCCTGCGGCTTGCGGACGGCCCCGACGAGGTTCACCGTATGGTGGTGGGTCGTAATGAGTTGCGGAAATACAAGGATCAACAGGAAATCAACGCCACGTTTCGAGACGGCTAGATGGTTGGCTTCCCTGGTGCCGACGACCAGCGGCCGGACAGCAGCCTCGGTCGGCGCTGACAAAGCCCTGCAGTTGCCGGTGCAAATGCCGGCTGGCGGCAAGGTTCAATTATTGATGGAGACAAGGTATGCGCGCAGTTGTTTGTGAAAAGCTTGGCCAGCCAGAAGACCTGGTGCTGCGGTCTGATTGGGAGTTGCCCGAACTTGGGCCACAGGATGTGTTAGTTGAGGTCAAGGCAGCTGCCCTCAACTTTCCCGATATCCTGTCTATTCAGGGTAAGTACCAGATGAAGCCCGAGTTGCCGTTTGTGCCCGGGGGCGAATGTGCAGGTGTGGTGCGGGAGGTGGGCAGAGAAGTAACTACCTTCAAGCCCGGAGACGACGTGATCAGCATGGCCTTTACCGGAGCCTTTGCAGAGCGAGTAGTAGCACCTGCTGCCAGCCTGATGCCTAAACCCTCGGGTCTCGATTATCGCCAGGCCTCCGGCATCGGTATTACCTACTTTACCTCTTACTACGCGCTCAAGCAGCGAGCCCGGTTGCAAGCGGGTGAAACCCTGCTGGTGCTGGGCGCCGGGGGCGGTGTTGGTATCACGGCGGTTGAGCTCGGCAAGGCGATGGGGGCAAAAGTGATAGCCGCCGCCAGCTCCGATGAGAAACTCGCGCTGGCCAAAGACAAGGGCGCCGATGAGTTGATCAATTACAACGAACAGCCGCTGAAAGAAGCCATCAAGGAATTGACCGGTGGCAAGGGTGTCGACGTTGTATACGATCCTGTTGGTGGGGACTACAGCGAGCAGGCATTGCGTGGAATGGCCTGGAATGGTCGTTTCCTGGTCATCGGCTTTGCCAATGGCACGATTCCCAGCATCCCGCTGAACCTGACCTTGCTCAAGGGCTGTTCCATCGTGGGTGTGTTCTGGGGCGCTTTTGCTGCGCAGGAGCCCGAAGAGCACCATCGCAATGTCAGGGAGCTTTGGCAAATGTTTGAAAGCGGCAGCCTCAGTCCGGTGGTTACCGACGTATTTCCCCTGGCCGATTATGTCGAAGCGTTTAACTGCCTTGCAAACCGGCGCGCGCGCGGTAAAGTAATCCTGGACATGACCAGTTGAGTGGTGGCGGCATTGACAGGCGGATTTGGCTTTCGAACCGTTCCCTGCATTGAATGCGGGCCGGGTAAGGTAGCGGGGATAGGTGCGCATTGCGACAGGCTGGGTATCAGTCGGCTGTTGGTCGTCACCGACCCGGGCCTGGTTCAGTTGGGCCTGGTCGATCCGGTATTGCACTCGCTGCGCCACGGCAATATCCGCTTCGATGTGTTCGCCGAAGTGCGGGAGGATCCACCGGTTGCCACCATCCTCGACGCGGTTGAGCAGGCTCGCGCCGCCGGTACCGATGGCGTGCTGGGTATCGGCGGTGGCAGCTCGATGGACGTTGCGAAACTGGTGGCGGTGCTGCTGGGTTCCGGTGAGCGCCTTGACGACATCTACGGTGTCGATCAGGTTAAGGGCAGGCGTCTACCTCTTATCCAGGTGCCGACGACAGCTGGTACCGGTTCTGAGGTAACCGCGGTCGCCATTGTGACAACCGGCGAGCGCACAAAGGCCGGTGTGGTATCCAATGAGCTGCTTGCCGACGTTGCTCTACTCGATGCCGAATTGACCCTGGCGATGCCGCCAGCGCTGACCGCTATGACGGGAATCGACGCCATGGTGCATGCTGTTGAAGCGTACACCTCTGTGCAAAAGAAAAACCCGTATTCAGATATGCTGGCGCGCGAGGCTCTTCGTTTAATGAGTGCCAATATTCGCGTGGCGGTCAAACAGGGCGATAATCGTGATGCGCGCTCCTCGATGCTGCTGGGCGCGATGCTGGCGGGCCAGGCCTTCGCCAATGCTCCGGTGGCTGCAGTGCATGCGCTGGCCTATCCCATTGGCGGGCATTTCCATGTGGCGCATGGTTTGAGCAATTCACTGGTATTGCCCGGGGTGTTGCGATTTAATGCTTCGGCCGCGGCAGGTTTGTATGCAGACCTGGCGGCGCTGTTGCTCCCCGATGTGAGCGGTTCCACCAAGCAGCGAAGCGACGGCCTGGTAAGGTATTTCGAGGAGTTGATCGAAGATCTCGAATTGCCAACGCGCCTTCGCGATGTTGGCATAGCTGCTACCGATCTGGACCTGTTGGCCGATGAGGCAATGCAGCAGCAACGGTTGTTGGTGAACAATCCCCGAGAGCTGGGTCGCGACGATGCCCTGCACATTTATCAGTCAGCCCATTGAGCTGCGCTTGCCATAACCTCTTGAATCAGGGAAATCACATGGTCGATAAAAAGCCGATAGTGCGCGGCGACTTTTCGCTGTTTTACCCCGTCGTCACCCGCTGGATGGATAACGACATCTACGGTCACGTCAACAATGTCACCTACTACTCCTGGTTTGACAGTGTTGCCAACCGTTACCTCATAGAAGCCGGCGGGCTGGATATTCACAACGGTGAGACGATAGCGTATGTCGTAAACTCATCCTGCAATTATTTCGCGCCGGTTGCGTACCCACAGTACATCGATATTGGATTGCGGGTTGAGCACCTGGGCCGCAGTTCAGTGCGCTACGGCTTTGGGGTGTTTGTAAGAGATGAGGCAATGGCCGCCGCCGCCGGACAGTTTGTCCATGTATTTGTTGATCGTCGCAGTAACCAGTCGGTCGAGATAC
>JAHEGP010000034.1:0-3235 GCA_024645065.1 Cellvibrionales bacterium
CTGAGAACCGGTTCGCCGGACCGCCGGTTCGAAATTGGAGCGGGAAACCGGGTTCGAACCGGCGACCTGTACCTTGGCAAGGTACCGCTCTACCAACTGAGCTATTCCCGCATGTTACCGATTGAGCGCAAGCTCCGACCTGAAACGATATCATACCACGTTTCAGTCTTGAATATGGCGTCCCCTAGGGGGTTCGAACCCCTGTTACCGCCGTGAAAGGGCAGTGTCCTAGGCCACTAGACGAAGGGGACGAAACCTGTCGTCGAGTCATCACAATGACGAGGCGCGCATTCTAAATAGCGACCCCAATCGAGTCAAGAGCTAATTTTTAAATGCCGCAGCCGCGGGTTTGCAGCTTGTGTTTGCATTACCCGGCCGGCCTTGCCACCACCAAAAAGCCATCTGGAAAATACCTGCCCGAGCGCCGCTAATCATCCGCCGGTTTCAGCGCCAAAGAGGCCGAATTGATACAAAAGCGCTGGCCGGTCGGCTGGGGGCCGTCTTCAAATACATGACCCAGGTGTGACCCGCAACGCGCGCAGTGCACTTCGGTTCGCACCATACCAAGACTGGCATCGGTCTCCATCTCCACCCTGGCCTCGTCGATGGGTTGATAAAAGCTGGGCCAGCCAGTGCCAGAGTCGTACTTGGTGGCAGAGTCAAACAGCCCGGTTTCACAAGCCCGGCAAACGTAAGTCCCGGGGGTTTTGGTGTCCCAGTATTTCCCGCTGAAGGCACGCTCGGTGCCGTGCTCTCGGCAAATCCTGTATTCTTCCGGCGACAGTTTCTCGCGCCACTCCTGCTCGGACTTTTTATAGTCAGCCATCCAACACTCCGCTTTAAGCAAAACCCCATGAGAGTGCTAGAATATCGCTTTTAGGGTCAATTCTCACTGCTTTATTCAGAGCCAGCCTACTATGTACACGGTTAACAAGTCAGACAAATTGCAAGGTGTTTGCTACGACATTCGTGGCCCGGTGCAGCGCGAGGCGACTCGATTGGAAGAAGAAGGTCATCGCATCCTCAAGCTGAACATTGGCAACCCGACCCCGTTTGGCTTCGACGCCCCTGACGAGATCATGCAGGACGTCATCCTCAACCTTCCCTCCTCCCAGGGCTATTGTGACTCCCGGGGCCTGTTTTCGGCACGCAAGGCGGTCATGCAGTATTGCCAGCAACTCAATATTCCCGATGTCGAGATCAGCGATATCTTCATGGGCAACGGCGTCAGCGAACTCATCGTCATGGCCATGCAAGCCCTGCTCAATAACGATGACGAATTCCTGATCCCGAGTCCCGACTACCCCCTGTGGACGGCGGCCGTTAAACTGACCGGCGCTCATCCGGTGCACTATATCTGTGACGAGCAGGCTGACTGGACTCCTGATATCGACGATATACGTGACAAAATCACCGACAAGACCCGGGGCATCCTGTTAATCAACCCCAACAACCCGACCGGAGCCGCCTACCCGGAGGACCTGGTGAAACAGATTGTCGCGTTAGCCACAGAGCACCGCTTGATGCTGTTTGCCGACGAAATCTACGACAAGATCCTTTACGACGATGCGGAGCATTTTCCCGCTGCACGTTACGCGGATGATATCGTCTGCGTGACCTTCAACGGCCTCTCCAAGACTTATCGACTGGCAGGTTTCCGCTCCGGCTGGATGGTAATTTCCGGCGCCAAACACCGCGCCAAAAACTACATTGAAGGCCTCGAAATTCTGGCCTCGATGCGGCTCTGCTCAAACGTGCCTGCGCAACACGCCGTGCAAACCGCATTGGGAGGCTACCAGAGCATCAACGATCTGGTGCTGCCCGGCGGGCGGATGCGCGAGCAGCGTGATTTTGCCTGGGAGCGGCTCAACGCCATACCCGGGGTGAGCTGCACCAAACCCCGGGGCGCCATTTACATGTTCCCCAGGCTCGACCCCGCGGTTTATAAAATATATAACGACGAGAAAATGGTATTGGACTTCCTGATACAGGAGCGCGTACTCATCGTCCAGGGCACGGCTTTCAACCTGCGTACCCCCGACCACATTCGAATGGTGTTTTTGCCGCGTATCGACGACCTCGGCCATGCCATCGACGCTTTCGAGAACTTCCTGCGGCATTACGAGCAGTAAGCAGAACCCGTGCGGGCGCCGGCATGACTGATTCTCATATCGATGACTTTTATCGTGACGCAGGTCTGGTGCTGAAAAAGCTTTACCGGGCCTTTCCGCGCAAAATTGCCATCTATGTCGAAGACATCAGCGGGCCTGACGAGCCTGACGAGTACGGACTGCACAGCAACCGTTACCTGGCCTGCCTCAGTACCATGGTGTGGCTGGCGGAACAGGGCTACCTGACCTACGAGTCGACGATTCGCCAGGAGGCCATCGATCAGGCGGTACTAACACACCGGGGATTCACCCTGCTCAGCTCCCATTACCCGTTCGACCCGGCATCTCACACTCAACCAACGGTGGCCGGTGACAAAGCCCTTCACTCCAATATCGCCGCGCTGCGTGGTGCGCTCAAGTCTTGCTCTGCTCCCGAACTGGCCACTGTGATGCGGCACCTGTTCACTGTGGCGCACAGATTCCACTGAGTTTTTGCGCTGCAATTCCTAACATTGCACCACCCTGCAGGATGAACGCAGCGGCGCACGGGGATTTTTCAGGGTAATCGGCTATAGTAAGCATTAGCGCTAAAAAACTTCGCCCCCTGGGCAGCGACTGGTGCCGCAAAAGGATAAAAAAACCCGCCCAGGAGATTTTGGAATACGTCGCATTTACTGTTAGTATAGTTACGTACTAGACAATCAATGTCTCATAAGCTATGGCTGAGTTGACCATGACTGCAACAGAAAAGACCAAGAAGTACCAACCACTGGACGATCAATTCCTGCACAGCGCTGCCATTATCGATGCCAATGGGCGCGAGGTGGCGATAACCGCGGAGATGATTGACCAGGCCTGTGACAAGTTGGCGCTTCAATTTGAACAATTCAAACAGCCCGACCGCAAGAGAGGTTAAGCCGTTGACCTCCACTTCCGGGCCGCGCTGCGGAACGCCCTTCCTGCTCTAATCCTGCAAGCTCTCAACAGCCCCGCTTCACACCCAGGCAGACGCCTCAGCTTATGCTAGCTGGCGGGGTGTCGCCTGCGCTGGAACCTGCTTCACGGCGGACGGGATAATCACGGCGCAATTGCTCGAATGCGGCGCCGACACTGCTCGCTTCACC
>JAHEGP010000034.1:3245-18196 GCA_024645065.1 Cellvibrionales bacterium
CGCTTCACCCAGCGCAGCACGCATGCGCCGGTCGTCGGCCGCAATATCGTATACTTCCAGCATGCTTTGGCACAGCCGGCTCCAGTCAGCTGTTAGCGGTAAAGCTTCCGTTTCCCGGGCAGTCATTGGATTGCTGTCCTGTGTGCCACCGAGCCAGTCGCGCAGTTGCCGGCCAACCATCCTGGCTCCCCGCAATTTGCCATCGTAGCTGTAGCCGGCAATATGGGGTGTGGCAAGGGTGACCTGGTCCATCAGGGCGAGGTCGATCATCGGCTCGTGCTCCCACACGTCCAGTACCACGGCAAGGTCCCGGCGCGCTGGCAACAGCTGCCCCAGGGCGCCATTGTCAACCACCGCACCCCGACTGCTGTTTATCAGCACAGCGTTGCGGGGCAAAGACTCCATCTCCGCCCGGCCCAGCAGATGATAGGTAGGATGCTGATTATTGTGCGTCAACGGTGTGTGCAGGGTGACAATATCGGCTCGCAAGAGTTGTCCTGGATCGGTCGCCAGATCCAGGCCGTTATGGCCTGCAAGAAAAGGGTCGTAGCCAATACAGTAAAATCCACAGGCCCTGAGCAAATGATACAGACGGCCACCGACATTACCCAGTCCAAATATACCCACCGACATGCCCGGCCTCACCCTGTCGTGGTCGACGGCAAGGCGGCACAGGGCGCTCAACACGTATTCAACGACCGAGCGCGCATTGGCGCCCGGCGCATGGGCAAACCTGATGGCTGCCCGGGCCAGGTATTGCTGGTCGATATGATCGATACCTGCGGTACAACTGCCGACAAATCGAACCGGGCTACCATCGAGCAACTCGCGACCAACCCGGGTGACCGACCGTACCAGCAATACATCGGCATCGCGTAACGCGGCGCGGGTAATCTCGCGGCCCGGCAGCAGGCAGAGCTCGCCGAATTCGCCAAAGAGCGCCTCAGCAGCCGGGATATTTTCATCGATCACAAGCTTCATGATGGCGGCCTGCGGCCTGGTCAACGCCATCTCTCGACCGGGAAATTGGCCGCGTCGAGTCCCGGGTCAGTGCCATACAGCTGGCATAACGCGCGCCGGAATCGCTCGGCCCGCGCGGGTAAGCCGCGTTCACAGTATTCCCGCAGGCGAACAAAGATGGCCGCCGCAAAGCGGTTTGAATCCCTTTCAGGAGCAGCCAGGTTGTCGGCGCTGGGGCGAAACGGACAACCGCAAGCCGCTGAGAACAGACATTCCAGCGCCTGCGGACCGGCCTCGGCCTGCTCGAAGTGTCTCTGTTGTCGCGTGTCCCTGCCATCGGGCAGGTACCAGTAACCGTAATCCAGCAGTTGGCGGCGCCGTGGCCCGGCGATACACCAATGGGCCACCTCGTGCAGCGCACTGGCAAAATAATCCTCGCGGAAAATCACCCGATGTGGCGCGCTGGCTGCATCCGCCGGCAAGTATAGGGGCTCGACCCCGCCACCGCGCAGGCAGGTATTGTAATCACGCAGGAACAGCCGGTCGAAAACGTGCTGCAAATCCTCTGCCCTGTGGTCGGCGCGCTGAGATGCCAGCGCAGTTGTTTGGGAATTCATCGAAGCCCGTCACTGCTTGCGGATGTAAAAATAGTACATGTCAGTCTCGATCGACTGCTCGAGCAGCTCATGCCCGAGAAAAGCGCAAAATCTGGGGATGTCGCGCTGGGTGGAGGGATCGGTTGCCACCACTTCAAGAATCTCTCCACTCGCCAGCTCTCGAACTTTCTGATGCAACAGCATCACCGGTTCCGGGCAATACAGGCCGACAGCATCCAGGGTGGCATCAGGGGAATAAGGCATAAGACTACAATCCTGCTCTGGCTGTGAACCAAAAAGCCTCAGGGCACCCCCTCGGAGCCCTGCTGCTCGCTGGCTTTACGTCTGTCAATTTGATATTGCTCCCGGGTAAGCAGGCTGGTGGTTTCGCTGCCCTGGTCAAACACGATCACAACATCACCGCTGCGCAACTGCCGCCGGACGGCACTGGCTTTTTGCTCAAGGCTGAGTTCTACCTCACCATAGTCGGTCCCGTCGCGGGTGACAAAGTCTTCGATCAGCCCTCGCAGCGCTGTATCGGATAGTCGGTCCACTGGAATCCGTAACATATTGCCCGTCCCCTGGCATGCATAAAAATCACCAATGACATGGCTCATCCTGATTTGCTAGTGTACCACCGGTCGTTCAGGAAGAACGACAGGCATTGATGCCTTCACCTAACAATCAAGGAAGATGATATGAAACTCAAGTCCCTCGTTGCCAGCCTTGCCCTGGCGTGCTCCGTTCCCACCAGCGGCGTGTTGGTTGCAGCAAACCTCCAACCGGGCGACCTCGTCGTCAGCGAAGTGCTGGCCAACCCGGCGGCGGTCTCCGACACCGCGGGTGAATGGCTGGAACTCTACAATAGAGGCTCCAGCCAATTCGACATCAATGGAATGGTTCTGCGCGACCACGGCTCCAACTCCCACACCATTGCTACCGCCGCACCGCTTTTGATAGACCCTGGCGCCTATCTGGTACTGGGCCGCAATGGTGACGCCGACGCCAATGGCGGCTACACACCAGACTATGTCTACCGGGATTTCACCCTGGCCAATAGCAGCGACAGTATCATTCTGGAGTGGGGCCAACAGACGATTTTCGAGCTTAGCTATTCCAGCACCGATGGATTTGGCGATTCGGGCATCAGCATGCAACTCGGCTCCATCGGCGAGCAAATTACCGCCAGCAATTATCTACCCAGCGATGCGACGATGACCTTCGGTGCCGGTGACCTGGGGACGCCCGGCTTCGGGTCCCTGGGTGAAGGCACGGGGAACGGGGTCAGCGAGGTGCCTATCCCGGCCGCCGGTTGGTTGTTTATGTCCGGCCTTGGAAAGATAGCCGGCATTAAACGACGTGCCCGGGCAGTGACATAAGCCCCGTTGCCGGCGCAAGCCGGTGACTGCTATCGGGCAGTCAACATCGCCCGATGGCGCTCACCCTGAGCGCGGGAATTTCCGGATCATGGGTCGCTTTCCCCGAGCGCCGGCTACTTATCCCGATCCCTTTCACCACCGCGCAGCAGCGGTGCCGGGGTTTCGATGGGGTTGCGGCACTGAACGCGGTTTGGGTTGCCCCAGGGCCAAGGTCGGAGGCGAGGATCGCCTCCGACCTGTCTCCAGCCTGTCCCAACTGCACAAACAGCAACCGGCATTGCAACAAAGCCATTGCCTTGCCGAAGGGGTCGGGAAAAGCCGCTTTATTCGTCTTCATCGACTTGCGCAGCCATTGCCTTGAGGCCGATATGACGCACATCCTTGCCCGTTACCAGGTAGATGACATGTTCTGCGATGTTACGGGCGTGATCACCTACGCGCTCGAGCGAGCGCAGCGACCATATCACGTTCAACGAGCTCCCGATCTGCTCCGGGTCTTCCGTCATATGGGAAATCATTTCCCGCACAGCACGCTTGTATTGGCGGTCTATCGACCGATCCTCACCCGCCACGAGAAGCGCGCGCCGGGCATCGAGACGGGCAAAGGCATCAAGCGCGTTATGCAGCATTTCGCCAACTTGCTGCCCGATATGACGGATCTCGGCATAGCCCTTCTCCACCGCTGCACTTTCGCTCAGCTGAATTCCCTGCTTGGCAATCTTACCTGCCTCATCGCCAATGCGCTCAAGGTCGGTTGTCAGTTTACTGATCGCGATGACAAGCCTCAGGTCTCCCGCGGCGGGCTGGCGCCTGGCAAGGATTCGGGCACACTCCTCATCGATCGATACCTCCATGAAATTTACGCTCTTGTCGGTATCCCGCACCTGCTGTGCAACACCACTATCGCCCTCAACCAGCGCGGCGATTGCGAGAGACAGTTGCCTCTCCACCACCCCACCCATTTCGAGTAACTGGGTTTTGACTTTGTGCAACTCGCGGTTGAACTGTTGGGATATATGTTGGGCTTGAGACGTCGTATTCATCCGCTGAACCTGCTTTTTAGCCGTAGCGGCCGGTAATGTAATCTTCCGTTTGCTTATTGGCCGGGTTGGTAAAAATCGTGTCGGTGGCGTCGTACTCTACCAAATGGCCGGCATTGATAAATGCAGTGTAATCCGAGACCCGTGCTGCCTGCTGCATATTGTGGGTCACGATAAGAATCGTGTATTGGGCTTTGAGTTCGTAAATAAGCTCCTCGATTTTCAGTGTCGACAAGGGGTCCAGCGCCGAAGCGGGCTCGTCGAGCAACAACACTTCGGGCTCCACGGCAATCGTGCGCGCTATCACCAGGCGCTGTTGCTGGCCGCCTGACAGCGACAGCGCGCTATCTTGTAAACGATCCTTGACCTCGTCCCAAAGGGCCGCCGAGCGCAAGGAGCGCTCGACTACTTCATCCAGAACCCGCCGGTTCTTGATCCCCTGCACCTTGAGGCCGAAGGCGATATTATCGTAAACCGACTTGGGAAACGGGTTGGGTTTCTGGAATACCATACCCACCCGCCGGCGCAGTTGCGCCACGTCGACCTGCGGATCGTAAATATTGCGGTTTTCAAGCAGGATACGGCCCTCGGTTCGGCACCCGTCGATCAGTTCGTTCATACGATTGAAACAGCGCAGCAGCGTCGACTTGCCACAGCCGCTGGGGCCGATGAACGCGGTGACCTGGCGCTCCGGGAAGGCAATACGGATATCGAACAGCGCTTGCACATTGTCCCGGTAAAAAAGATTCAACTGCTCAACCTCGAGGAAGGATTCAGCCACGTGGTCTGAAGCAGGCCGCAGCGCAGTTTTAAACCGCGCCAGCTCGGCCACTTCCGAGGGAGCTATCTTCCTGAGTTTCTGATCAGCCATAATATGCCGCATTAAATCTCAAATTGACTTCGAAACCTTCAACCATTCCTCGCTCCAATGCAAGCTAGAGGTCGTTGGCCTTGTATTGTTCGCGCAGCCGATTGCGGATGCGAATCGCGGTCAGGTTGAGTGCAACAATCACCGCCAGCAACAACAACGCAGTTGCATACACCAAAGGACGGGCCGCCTCGGTATTAGGGCTTTGCAGACCAACATCGTAAATGTGAAAACCCAGGTGCATAAACTGACGTTCCAGGTGCAAAAACGGAAAATTACCGTCCACCGGTAGTACCGGAGCGAACTTGACGACTCCCACCAGCATGAGAGGCGCCACTTCCCCTGCCGCACGGGCGACAGCGAGGATCATACCGGTCATCATCGCCGGGCTTGCTGCGGGGAGCACCACCCAAAACACGGTCTGCAACCGGGTTGCACCCAGCGCGAAGCTGGCGTCACGCAATGATTGGGGCAAGCGCGCCAGGCCTTCTTCAGTGGCAACAATAACCACCGGCAAAGTCAGCAGAGCCAACGTGAGTGCTGCCCAGAAAAGCCCCGGCGCCCCGAATGTCGGGGCAGGCAAAACCTCACTATAGAACAATTGATCGATACTGCCGCCAAGGGTGTAGACGAAAAAACCAAGCCCGAACAAACCGTACACGATCGACGGCACGCCGGCGAGGTTATTGACGGCAATACGGATGCTGCGCGTCACCAGTCCCTGAGTGGCATATTCCCGCAAATAAACGGCCGCCAATATACCCAGGGGTGTCACCAGCACGGTCATCAAAAGCACCATCAGCACCGTGCCAAAAATCGCCGGAAAAACACCGCCTTCGGTATTGGCCTCGCGCGGCTGTGAAGACAGAAATTCCCATAGCCGATTGCCAGCCACCCGCAGCCTGCCGACAAAGCCCAGTGCATTGGGTCGGTAGGCCCTTATCACATTCGCCACCGGTTCCGTGACGATTTCTCCACTGGACAGCAGCACCTGAAAGGAGTCTTCGCCTATCTCGCGATAGTATTGCTCCAGGCGGTTTTGTAACTCCTCATAGGCACGCACCAGCTCGCTGCGCCGCGCAGCGAGCTCACGCTCCAATCCTGTCTTGTCGACAGCCTTGCGATTATCCGCTACGGCTGCCAGCTGCCGGCGTCGAAGCTGCTCCAGTTGATAATTCAAATCGGTGATTTGGTCGAGTTTCAAAGCTTCTATTCGGGCATCGATAGCCCGCGCACGAGCAATGCTCCGCTGGAACGCCCGCCATAACAGCTCTTCCTCAGCAGGATCAGTCTCAGCCAGGTCTGCAGTCAGCGACAGCTGTTCTGTGGCAGTGCCAAGACCTCGCAAATACCCATACAGATTGCCCCATTCCCGTCTCTCGACCAGCATCAGCTTCGATGGATAACGCAATTGCTGCAGCCAGGGCACGACCAGCCAGCGAAAATCTTCCCCACTTTCCTCGCGGTGTCCAACCTGTAACAGAATCCGCTCGACCTGCCGCGCAGAACTTGCAAGCTCAATGCCGGAACCGGTCAATTGCTCGAGGGAAACCGTCTCTCGATCCCGAATCTGCCCGATCACAGTCTCCGCCGGCTCGCCGCGCACTGCATAGTCGGCGGCGATGATCGAAGCCGGCCAAAAATGCGCACTGCCCCGAACCAGCAACAACAGGATCACACCCACCACCGCAACCAAACATATGGCAACCGCCGTAGCGTTGAGCCAAACGAACACCTCACCGCCGCGCCACCAGTCGTGCCATTGCCTGTTTCGGTCGCTATTCATAGGCTCCGGTATTTGGAAAGCAAGCGCTGGCGCATGAGCTCAGCGACTGTGTTGAACACGAAGGTCATTGCGAACAGGACGAATCCACCCAGAAACAACACCCGATAATGGGTACTGTCGACTTCGGCCTCGGGTATTTCCATGGCGATATTTGCCGCCAGGGTACGCATGCCCTCAAAGAGATTGAAATCCATGATCGGTGTATTTCCAGTCGCCATCAGCACGATCATGGTCTCGCCAACGGCCCTGCCAAACCCGATCATTAAAGCGGAGAAAATTGCCGGGCTCGCCATCGGCAGGACAACCTGCGAAAGAGCCTGCCAGGGCCTGGCGCCGAGGGCTAGCGCACCCTGGGTCAGGTGGCGGGGGACGGAGAAAATGGCATCCTCGACAATCGAGAAAATCGTCGGGATTATCGCGAAACCCATCGCTATACCGACAACCAGGGCGTTGCGCTGGTCAAACCGAACGCCCAGGTCCTGGGTCAGCCAGGCCACGAAATCACCCCCGAAAAGGCCTCTTTCAAACACTGGTGACAAGGTAAAGCACAGCCACCCGACCAGCACGATCACAGGCACCATAAAGGCCGCCTGCCAGCCCTGGGGAATTCGAGCACTGACTGCAGGGGGCAACAGATGCCAACCCAGCGCTGCGAGCAGGATGATCAACGGCAAAATCAGTAGCAGCAGGAAAACCCCGACAATCTGGCTCTCCAGAATTGGCGCCAACCACAAGCCCGCGAGCAAGCCCAGGATGACAGTGGGCAAAGCCTCCATCAATTCGATCAGCGGCTTGACCCTGGCACGCATGGCAGGAGCCATAAAATACGCCGTGAAAATCGCGCCGCCCAGAGCCAAAGGAACGGCTATCAGCATCGCGTAGAGGGCAGCTTTCAGGGTGCCAAACACCAGTGGCACCAGACTGAGTTTCGGCTCAACACTGACACTGGCTGCGGAGGATTGCCAGACATACTCAGGTTCCGGATAACCCTCGTACCACACCTTGCGCCACAAGGTACTCCAGGCGACTTCAGGGTGTTGATTATCAATCTCCCAGACCGCAAGGCGACCATCAGCCGCTTCTACCAGCATCGCATCCGCACGCGGAGACAGCGCCACTCTGGTAACCGCAGTATCGGTCAACTGCCGACGCAGCAAATGACTTTGAGCTGTGGTATTGAACAGGCTGACAAAACCCGACTTGTCGAGGCTGGCGAAGCCCTTGCGTTGCGACTCTGCGGCCAGCTGCTGCCCCCCGGCGCCAGCAGCACCAAAATCCCGGACCGGGGTCAGCTGTAACCGGTTCGAACCAGGAGCGGCATCGCGCAGTAAAAACCACTGCGTCGCAATGCCGTTCTCTCCGAGGCTCAGCAGGGACTGGCCACCCGACGTCCAGTCGATGTCCACCACTGGCCCGCTCGCGGGGTGCACAGAAACACCGCGAAAATATTCAACCGGCTCGAGCAGCGCGGCATGCAGCTGCCCCCGGGCGTCGAGCAGGGCCAGCCAGCGTTTGTCGGTGGACAACAAAAGCTTCGACGCCAGGGGCAGCGCTGGCAGCTGCCAAGGAATGACACGCAGATCAGGGCGCGCTCCCGGCGCCGCGGATTTCTTAACCCTGCCCATAATCAACCCGCTGGCAGCCTGGGCGACTAGCGTCACACCGTCCTTGTCCTCGCGCACTGCGAGGGCCTGCAGATCTTCGCCCGCCGCGAATTCAAGGGCGTCGCCACCGTAGGGGTAGTCAACTACGGGGCTCACCCGGCGCTGCTGTTGTTCGAAGTGCAGTTCATAGCGCGGGCGCAGCAACACGACCGAACCGTTATTCAGCCCCAGCGCCAGCAGCCCATCGGATTCAGGATCCACCGCAAGGCTGCTGATATGCGCACCCGGCGGCAGCGAGACGCGATCAACATGCAGCGGGGATCCATTGGTGAGCGAGAAAAAAATCAATTCACCCGAGGCGGTGAGGCGAAAACCCGCCTCGAGATATTCGTCGCTGGACAGATACAGGGATGCCCCTGCGCCCGGCAGCGGGGTAGGGAAATCGGCTTTTAACTCGATTCCGGCGGGTTGGAATAGCGGCACTACCTTGTAAACAAGATAAAAAGCTATCAGCAATACCGCGACGATAACGCTAAACCCACCCAAAGTAATGAGCCACTCTCCAAGCCGATCGAGCCATTGGTCCCGTGGCAGGGAGTTACCCGCTGTGCGCCGGGCACGCAGCGCAGATACTTCGGATTGAGCTACAGTGGGTCGAGTCATCACCATGCCCGACACTCTATGGCTGGAATGTGACAACGCCGTGACACCTAGACAATAATACTAATAGCAACAGTGACTTGCATCTTACTGACGAGACATCCGGCAATGGGTTGGAGGTGTCCGAATACGCCGATAAAGTTGCGCCGGACAGAAATCGCCGGCTGCGTAAACGGCCCCCTGGATACTGCGATCGTGCCCTGGTTCCGATGCATTATAGCTCGAGAGCGAGCTTTTGTTTCTGCACCATTGCCGCAGGCAGAGAGATAAAGCCATCCTTGAGAACCACCTTTTGGCCCTGACGCGACAAGACAAAGCGGATGAATTCGCGCTCGATTGCCGGCAGGGGCTTGCCGGGGGGCTTGTTGACGTAAATGTAGAGATAGCGAGCGAGTGGATACACCCCGGCTACCGCGTTCTCGGCGTTAGCGGGATACAGCTCGCCGTTATCACTCAGCGGCACTGCACGCACACTGGCTGTGCGATAAGCCATGCCCGAATAACCAATTGCATTAATCGTCGTGCCAACCGACTGCACGACTGACGCCGAGCCGGGCTGCTCATTGACGGTCTTCCTGAAGTCACCCCCACACAGAGCCCTGCTCTTGAAAAAGCCGTAGGTTCCCGATACGGAATTGCGCCCAAATACCTGGATACTGTGGCGCTGCCATGGCTGCGGTAAACCGAGCTGTCCCCAGTTTGCTATCGTCTGGCTGGCACCGCTGCTGCAACTGCGGTTACTGGAGAAAATTGCGTCCAGTTGCTGTAGCGAGAGTCCCTCGATTGGGTTGTCCTTGTGCACGTAAACTGCCAACGCATCGATCGCTACAACCACCGGCGTAGCCAGGTAGCCATGGTGCTGCTCAAACGCCTGTTGCTCGTTCGCTTTCATGGTTCGGCTCATCGGCCCGATATTTGCGGTGCCCTCAGCCAGTGCAGGGGGTGCCGTTGAGGAACCCGCCGCCTGGACCTGAAAGGAAACCCCGGGGTAGTAACGCATAAACCGTTCCGCCCACAGGCTCATCAAATTTGCCAGCGAGTCAGAGCCTGTGCTTGACAGGCTGCCCGCCACACCGCGGACCTTGTTGTATTGCTCGAGGTCAGGATCAACCCGGGTGCCCGCACCCACGGTGGCAGTTAAAGTCACCAGCACTGCTGCCAGAACAGCACGAAGCTGTTTAGCGGTAACTCGCCCGGCAAACCAATCGCTGGTTCCTTTCCTCAACATTGCAGCCTTCTCCTGTTCAGCAGCAAAGAATAATTTCGCTTTGTTACAGGGACATGACCCCGATTAAAGTGTGGTTGATTGCCCCCGGCGCGGGCTGGCGCAGCGAAGATCGATCCTGAGCTGTGCGCTCTGGCAGCCAATTGCAACGATTATCGCGCAGCGAACAGCTACCTGCTCACCGAGCCCTGGTTTGTCTAACCACTAGCGCGTCGCCACTTCGGAGCCACGGATAATGCGATAGGAGGGGAAAATGCAACGAAACACACTGCCTTTCCCGGGAGTGCTCTCGATCTCCAGCCGCGCGCCATGACGCTTCAGGGCATGTTTTACGATAGCCAGTCCAAGGCCTGTACCCCCTGAATCAGAACCACGACCCTTGTCCGCACGATAGAAGCGTTCTGTCAGGCGCGGAATGTGGGCCTGTTCAATGCCGGGCCCGTTATCCTCAACTTCGAAGATTCCGCCCTGCTCTTCTACCCGCCAACGGATCCAGACATCAGTGCCCGCCCCACTGTATTTACAGGCATTGTCAACCAGGTTGCCAAAGGCGCTATGAATCGCCTTTTCCTCACCCTGCAACTGGTAGTTTGGGTCGAGCCGCAATTTGAAATTACACCCCGTGCCGATAGTGCAGCTGGCATCATCGGCCATCATGGTGGCCAGCCCCGCGACATCAATAGGACCCGCCGGTTCCGAGTCAGGTTCTGACTCCAGCTTCGACAACAGGGTAATATCATCAATCAGGGACTGCATGCGCTTGCTCTGGACTTGCATTTGCCCGAGTGCCCGCTGCAGCATTGTAGCCGGAATCTCATCTTCCATCGTTTCGAGGGTTTCGAGGTAGCCGCTGACGACCGTCAGGGGGGTACGCAACTCGTGGGAGACGTTGGCGATGAAGTCCACTCGCATTTGCTCCAATTCGTGCATCTTGGTTACATCACGAATGAACACCAGGCGGTTACCGGCGCCGAACAGCGTAACCTCGATTCGAAGTACCCGCCGCGGGTCGTCCGGCGAAGCCATCTCGAGCCCAGATGCAAACTTGCCTCGTTGGAAGTAGCGCACAAAGTAGGGATCTCGCAGCAGGTTAACCAGCAGGTTACCCTTGTCTTTTGCACTGCGCACGCCAACAAGGCGTTCCGCAGCCTCGTTACCCCAGACAATGACCCCATCGGGATCTACCATAATGACCCCATCAGACAGCGAGGCTACACCCTCTGAAACATAGTTGGCGGCCGCCAGCAACTGCCCATGCTCGGCATGATGGGATTTTTGCAGTCGGTAGAGTTTGTCCAATACTGAAGCCCAGATACCGTGGCTTTCCGGTGGATCCAGTCGGGTATCACCCTCCAGCCAGCTGGCCAGCCTGACTACCTGAACAAGTTGCCAGCCACTGTATAGCAATATCGCCAGCGTCAGGCCCAGCCATGGCCACCCCAGCAACCACCCTGCCAAAGCGCCGCAAGCGCCCAGCATCAGCACCCTGGCCAGTTCGCGAACGACTTCCTGGCTAAGCATGGCCAGCCGACTCAAGTTGCCGAGAAACGATAACCCGAACCGCGCACGGTTTGAATAAACTCGCTGCAATCCACGACGCCGCTGGCCGCCTGCAAAACCTTGCGCAGCCGCCGAATATGCACATCGATAGTCCTTTCTTCGATATAGACATTACCGCCCCACACCTGGTCCAGCAGCTGACCACGATTGTAGACTCGCTCGGGATGATGCATAAAAAAATGTAACAGCCGGAACTCGGTTGGCCCAATATCCACTCTCTCGCCGCCGACAAAAACCCGGTGGCTGACCGGGTCGAGAGTTAGCTCGCCAAACCGCAAAGCTTCGTCTTTCTGGCCGAAATCCGTGCGTCGTAACAAGGCGTTGATCCTGGCGACCAATTCCCGGGGCGAAAACGGTTTGGCGATATAATCGTCGGCGCCAACATCCAGGCCATGGATCTTGTTGTCTTCCTCGCTTCGCGCAGTCAGCATGATAACGGGCAGACCGGCAGTGGCCTGGTCCCGTTTGAGGCGGCGAATCAACTCGATGCCGCTGGTCCCGGGCATCATCCAGTCGAGCAATACCAGGTCGGGGCTTTCGTCGACGATCGCGCTATGCGCTCGCACCGCGTCCGCGGCTTCGATGCAGGCGAAACCCTTGCTTTCAAGAGCCATCCGCAACATCTCCCGGATGGGCGTTTCATCGTCAACAATCAAGATAGTAGCGGGCTTTTCATCCATAATCGCAGTACGTCAGCTTTCATTTCGCTGCATGATTAACGGCTTCTGTTACAGCAAAATGACACCCACTCCACCGCTTTGTCAATCAAACACAATCGTCTTGTTACCATGCAGCATCACCCGATCTTCCAGGTGGGCACGCAGCCCCCGAGCCAAAACCCGTTGCTCGGCATCCTTGCCCAACCTGACCAGGTCGGCAACGCTCTGGCGATGACTGACGCGAACCACATCCTGCTCGATGATCGGGCCCTCATCAAGCTCTGCGGTTACATAGTGACAAGTGGCACCTATGAGCTTGACACCGCGCTGGTAGGCTTGCTGGTAGGGGTTTGCGCCGATGAAAGAGGGCAGGAAGCTGTGGTGGATATTGAGCATGGCAGCGGCGTAGCGGCGGCACAGTTGCTCCGGGATAATTTGCATGTAGCGAGCCAACACCACGACATCCGCCTGATATTGTCGCAACACGCGATCAATTTCGGCATGGGCTGGTGCCTTATCCTCGGGATCGACCGGCACATGATGAAAGGGAATATCGTGCCATTCAACCATGCTGCGCAGTGTTTCGTGGTTGGATATGACGCAGGGTATATCACAATCCAGTTCACTACTGTGCCACCGGTGCAGTATGTCGGCCAGGCAGTGGGACGCTCGACTGGCCAGCAGTGCCACGCGCTGCCGCTGCTGAGAGTCACGCAGCTGCCATGTCATGTTGAACCGCCGCGCCAGCTCGCTGAAACCCTGACGAAATTCCTCAGCCGTGCTCGAAAGCGATTCCGCGAGAATCTCGTTACGCATGAAGAACCAGCAAGCCTCGCGGTCTGAGTGGTAGTTGGCCTCGATCAACCAACCACCGTGCTGAGCAATAAACTGACTGACACTCGCGACTATCCCGACCTGGTCCGGGCAGGAGATGACCAGGCGATAGGTGTGATCCATAGCTTAATCCACTGTTTATGATATGATCGCATCGACGATAACGGGCTACCGGGCTGCTGCCAATAGCGGCGACAGGATGAACCAGACCAGCCCTTTAGTCCACCGGTTTCCAGCCCTTTTGTCCACCGGTTTAAAGCGCTGCTACCCGCACAGGAACGCCGTACTCGTTCGAGCTCGATGGAACCAGCCAGACGCCATGCGTAGAATTGTGACCACCGCCGGCCCCCTGGTCGCTTACGCTGCGCAATCCTGGTGGGTAATTTTCTGGCTTGTGCTGCTCGCCGGTTGCCACGACAGCAGTACCCGGGAAACGGCGCAGCCAACACCAGGCCCATCAGCAAAACAGCTCCCCGCCCTGCCGACGCCAATGCATACCGGTGATCTCGATCGAATCCGCAACGTGGGACAATTACGGATATTGGTGCACCTTGGCGAAACACGTCATCTCCCGCGCGGCGACTATGCCCAAAGTCCGCATATCAACTGGCTTGAACGCTTTGCTGAACAGCAAGGGCTCATTCCCCGGATCGTGGCGGTCGCGGATTACGCCGATCTGATCCCGGCATTGCTTGACGGCCGGGGTGACGTTGTCGCCAGCAACATGACCGTTCTGCCCGAGCGCAAACAACAGGTCAATTTTACCCTCCCGCTGGACACTACCCGGGAATATGTCATCACTCGCACGGCAGACCCACTGAGTGCAAGCAGTGATCTCGCGGGTAGAACTATCGCGGTCCAACCCGGCACATCCTTTGCGATCACTGCCCGCGAGTTGCAGGCGCGTCACCCGCAGCTTCGAATTGAAACCGCAGATTCGGCTCTGGGCATGGAAACCCTGCTGGATCAGATCGCGCAGGGGAGTGTCGACCTGGGAATTGCAGATGGCAATTACCTGCAGACTGTCAGCCAGTATCGCGACGACGTGCGGGCGGCTTTTCCGGTCAGTGTAGAGCGCGATATCGCCTGGGCCGTGCGGGTGAATGCTATCAATCTATTGGGTGAGTTGAATCGCTTCATCAGCCGCGAAAAGCCACTGCGACCAGCCCTGGTGCGATCCCATGCCGACTTCGACAAGATCCTTGAACGCCGCACCCTGCGAGTTGCCATGGCCAATACACCCGCCAGCTACTTCCTCTGGCGCGGCCATATTTTTGGCTTCGAGTATGAGTTGGCCCAGCGCTTTGCCAGGCAACACGACCTGGACCTGCATATCGTTGCGATCGACGACTACAGTCGCGTTTACGACCTGCTGCGTGAGGGCCGGGTAGACATTATCGCGGCTTTCCTCACACCCACTCCCTGGCGCTCGGCTATCAATATCGCTTACTCACGACCGTATCACTACTCCAGTGAAATCCTGGTGACCCGGCCCGACAGCAGGGTAACCAGTCTGGATCAACTCAATAACCGGACGATAGAGATACGCAAGTCCAGCTCCTATTGGCAAACCCTGCAGGATCTCATTGGCGGTGGCACCATTTTGCGGGTGAAGGCGGCTCCCGAGGAGCTGAGCACTGATCAATTGATCGACAAGGTTGGCAGGGGGGAGACAGACCTGACCGTGGCTGACAGCCATATCATCGACCTCGAAATGCGTTGGCGCAGTGACGTCACCGCCAGCCTGGCACTTACCGGTCCCCGCCCGCAGTCCTGGGCT
>JAHEGP010000035.1 GCA_024645065.1 Cellvibrionales bacterium
CTGGAATTCAGTCGCCATCCCCATCGAATTCTGCGCGAGGCTCACCGGGTATTGATGCCGCGGGGGCACTTGCTGTTGGTATGTATCAATCCCTGGAGCCTTTTTGGCTTGCGGACACGATTACTGGCCGGTTATCGGGATAGTCCATGGCGCGGGCACATGATCAGCTCCCATCGCATGATGGACTGGCTGTCTCTATTGGATATGCGGGTTACCGATATTCATCACACCTTCCATCATTTGCCGTTGCAAGCTCCCAGAATGCTGGGAAAAATGGCCCGTGTGTGGGATTATGCGGAGCGTTTTTCCCTTCCCTTTGGCGGGGTATATGTGATCGAGGCCCGTAAACAGAAAGTGGGCCTGACACCACTGAAGCCGCGCTGGCGTGTTTGGAGGCCGGAGCTGGTGCCGGTGGGCGCCGCTCGCAGTGGCCTGCCGCCTTCCAGGAAAAAACCTTAAGGTAACTATGCAATCTATTGAAATATATACAGATGGTGCCTGTAAGGGCAACCCGGGGCCAGGTGGGTGGGGCGCTCTGTTGCGCTCTGGTAAGCACGAAAAAGTACTCTTTGGCGGTGAGTCACCGACCACCAACAACCGAATGGAGTTGCTGGCGGCGATCAAAGCGCTGGAGGCTCTCAAGGGGCCAAGCCAGGTCGACCTGTATACGGACTCTCAATACCTTCGCAAAGGGATCACTGAATGGCTGGCCAACTGGAAAGCGCGGGGCTGGCGCACTGCAGCAAAAAAACCGGTTAAGAATGAAGATTTGTGGCGTGCACTCGACCAGGCCGTTGCACCCCATGCGATCAATTGGCATTGGGTAAAGGGCCACAGTGGGCATCCGGGCAATGAGCGCGCGGATCAGCTCGCCAATCGGGGAATCCTGGAAATGGAGCAGAAAACTGTATGAGGCAAATCGTTCTCGACACAGAAACCACGGGGTTGGAGCCAGAGCAGGGGCATCGCATCATCGAAATCGGGTGCGTCGAGATGATCAACCGTCGCCTGACCGGGCGAACCTATCACCAGTACATCAATCCAGGGCGTGAAATTGATGCGGGTGCTATCGAAGTCCATGGCATTACCAACGAGTTTCTTGCGGATAAACCCGGGTTCGAGTCGGTTGCCGCCGAGTTTATGGAGTTTATCCGTGGGGCGGAGTTGATTATCCACAATGCGCCCTTTGACCTGGGATTCATCAATAACGAGCTAAAACTGTCTGCCAACGAGTACCAGCGAATAGAGAGTCACTGCGGCGTTATCGATACCCTGGTGATGGCGCGCCAAATGCACCCGGGGCGCCGGAACAATCTCGATGCGCTGTGCGGACGCTATTTCGTCGACAACACCCAGCGCGATTTGCACGGAGCTCTGCTTGACGCCGAGATACTGGCGGACGTGTATTTGGCGATGACCTCGGGCCAGACCGACCTGGCGCTGGGCGGGCAGGGAGAAATGGCCAACAAAACCGCTCCCGGGTTTGAAGAGCGCCTGGAGCTGTCACCGGAGCGGCCCAGCTTGCCCGTAATCCCGGCCAGCGCAGAGGAACAAACGGCTCACGAAGCCATGCTGGCACTGATCGAGACGAAAAGCGGTGGCAATTGCGTCTGGAAAAGCGGGCACGCTGCAGAGTCCTGAGTCAACCTGGTATTACCGCAAGCACCTGGTCACTACTCAACCCCGAGCGCCGGCGACGCATCGAGAAACGCAGGCAGCTATCCCCCCGACCGCTGAAAACCATGACGAAGGGCTATCCCCAGGCGCACTTGGGTAAAATGCTTTCAAATTTGTGAACCGTGTCTCTATGTATGGATTCCTGAAGTCAATGGCCGGGCGAAACCTTAGTCAGTGTGGCAGCGCGATCTATACTGAGCAGTAAAATAGCGTGCCTTGTTACGGGGCGGTTCAACGGCGACAGGGAGCAGCAAAATAGTGCCTTTTTTACTACCGATTAACCTGCAATCAGCGATGCTGGTGCGAGAAGAGCTGCAAAAGAGCCTGGCTACTGCCCGGCAATATGTTGACGCGTGGTTGCGGGATCCAGCGACTGCCAACTTGATCGAAAGCGCTATTGACGAGCTGCACCAGATCAGGGGGATACTGCGGGTGGTCGAATTTCGCGGTGCGATCGAGCTGTCGGCTGCGCTATTGCAGTGTTGCCAGGCAATGTTGAGTGGCACGCTCAAGGCCGGGGAACGCACCCGGACCATGGTGATCGAATCGTTTGCAAGCCTGGAGCGTTATGTCGAAAACGCGATCAAGCTGCAACAGCTAAACCCACTGCTGATCGCTGAAACTGCCAATCGCCTGCGGGCAAGCATGCGCCAGCCAGCGTTGCTGGAGGCGGAACTGCTTGGCTTCGAGCCCGACAAGACCCCGGGCCTCGCCGCTGCCGGGGACTACTCCCTGAGCGCAGACGATCTGGCTCGGGCCAGACGACTCCTGCATATGTATGCAGTGGGTTTGCTGGCAGTGCTGCGCGACAAGAATGTATTGTCCAATATGCATTTAATGGAACGCGCGGTAAATCGCCTGCGCCATGACTTTCCGGATCTTGCGAATGAAGAATGGTGGCTTTTGGTCGGTGCCGTACTGCAGCGTTTGCGGTCAAATGCATTGCGACTCACGAGCGCACGCAAGCGCATGCTGGCATTGGTCGACGGTTACCTGCGCCGGCGTTGTAAGCCAGAGGTGTTGAAACCGGCACAATTATTGCCCCAGCACCGTGATGCATTGCTCTGTCTGCTGCTGTTGGCTGGCGACGATTCGCGGCTTCGCAAGGGCATCTGCCGGCAATACGGCTTGGCCGCGGCGGAGTTCGACGATGCGACCCTGGCAGGGTTGGAGCAATCACTGGGTGAATCCTCTGCAGCGGCGCTGAGCGGCGTGGCGCAATCCGTGAGCGACCAGGTGCAGGAGTTGAAGGCGCTACTGGAAGCAAATCGTCATGCCATGTCAGCTGAAATAGTCGCCAATGCCGCCGGTCATTTGCAGGCGATCGGCGAAGCTCTGGGTAGTGCAGGGTTTATCCGTTTCAAAGGGGTATTGGTGGATAAAGCTTTTACTGTCAACCAGAGTGTGGCAGCGGGTGTAACCAACGATGATGCAGTTCAGTCGGTCGCTGAGGCGCTGCTGCTGATCGAGAACACACTCAGGAATCCGGACTGTTTTGATGATCGAGCAATGGCCGGGCAACAGCAGGGCGCCCAGGGGACGCAAATGCTGGCGCGCGAGATGCTGGAGGAGGCGACCGGGGTTGTGATCAATGAGAGCAAATCCTCGATAAGCCTGGCGAAGCGCGGCATCACAGCTTACCTGGATTCCGGTTTCGACGCCGCGCATATTGCCAATGTTGGCGCCAGCCTGGGTATGGTGGAAGGTGCATTCCAGATCCTGGGTCATGAACGAGCGGCGGCGGTGCTGCGCCAATGTATTGCCCATATTGACCAGGCCGGCGTGCGCGGCGCATCTGGGCAATCCCGGCAGGAGGTTGAAACACTCGCAGACGCGCTGATCAGCCTTGAGTATTATCTCGATGAATTGTCGCTTTCAGATCACGAGAATGCTGATTTGTTGACGCTGGCGGAGGAGAGCGTTTTGGAACTCAGGAGCGCCGCATAGCGTGGGCGGGGGTGTTTCATGATTAGCTGGTTAATGCCGCTGCTCGCACTCGTTATCGGGCTGACCCTTGGTTTTTTCGGTTTGCGCCTTCTGGGGCGCCTGCAGTGGTTTGTCGCCTGGGCAAGGGGCATGGCGGCTTTTGGCCTGCTTGCAGCCGCTGTGGCCACGGGTTTATTTGGCTATGACCTGCTGGCTTACGAAGAATCGAGTTACGATCAGGTGATTGCGAATATCAGCTTCGAGCAAATGGGGAGCCGGAGTTTCGAAGCATTGCTGGTAGATGGTGCGGGAAAGGAATCGCGCTATCCAATCAATGGCGACCAGTGGCAGGTTGATGTCCGGATGCTGCAATGGGTGAATGGCATTCCTGCCAAACCGCTGTACCGTTTGGATCAACTCAGTGGCCGCTACCTCAGCCTTGAAGAACAGCAAGCCGCGCCGAATACAGCCTACAGCATCGCTTCTGACACGGGGTTGGTTGATGCCTGGGAGAGTGTCCGACGTTACCGTTTATTATTCCCCTTCATTCACGCGCGACGTACCAGCGCTTCCTTCCTGCCGATGGTCGATGGCGCCATCTATTCCATTTCACTGGGTCAACATGGTTTAATTGCCCGTCCGCTGAATGAAGCGGCGACGGTAGCACTCGGTCGTTAAGCGCACTCAACGCGGTGCCAATCGTCGGTTCTATCTTCTAATCTGCCTTGTTTGTGGGTTCCCCGGGGTGCCGCCGGGCGCATCATCACAATAAACTGGAGTAACCAAGCAGTGGTTGAATTTGCGGCCGAGTACGGCCTTTTTCTGTTGAAAGCATTGACTATCGTTGCTGCCATCGCCGTCATCATTGGCCTGGCGGCATCGGCTGGTAGTCGCGGTCAGCGGCCTGACCCAGGTCATATTGAAGTGCAGCATGTGAATGAACATTACGACGACATGGCGCAAAGCCTGCACCAGGTTATGCTTGACCCCCCCGAGCTGAAACAGCTTCTGAAGGAAAGAAAGGCAGCAGAGAAAAAGTTACAGGCAGGGAAAAAGAAGGCCCTGAAGCTCAGGGCCGGGAAGCCGCCTGAAGCGTCCGGCGATACCCGGCGTCGCATTTATGTCCTGGATTTTGACGGCGACATCAAGGCTAGCGCCGTTTCCCGGTTGCGAGAAGAGATTACCGCGGTCCTTACCGTTGCTCGCAGCAGCGACGAGGTTGTCGTCAAACTTGATAGTGGTGGCGGTATGGTGCATTCCTACGGCCTTGCCGCATCGCAGCTGGACCGCTTGCGGGAAAAGCAGGTGCCATTAACTGTTTGTATTGATAAGGTAGCCGCCAGTGGTGGCTACATGATGGCATGTATTGGCAATAAGATAATCGGTGCGCCCTTCGCTATGATCGGTTCAGTTGGAGTAGTGGCACAGATCCCAAATTTTCACCGGGTGTTAAAAAAGCATGACGTCGACTACGAATTGCTGACTGCCGGTGAATACAAGCGCACTCTGACGATTTTCGGTGAAAACACGGAAAAAGGTCGCGAGAAGTTCGTTGAAGAACTTGAGCAGACCCATGCCCTGTTCAAGCAATTTGTCGCCCAACACCGGTCAGCTGTCGATATTGACGCAATTTCAACGGGCGAAGTGTGGCTCGGCACCCGGGCTCTTGAAATGCGACTTATCGACCAATTGGGCACCAGCGACCAATACCTGATGGATCAGCGAGATAGCGCGGATATTTTTCAGCTTAAATACCTTGCCAAGAAAGGCTGGCAGGAAAAACTCGGGCTCGCCGCCGAGGGAGCTTTAGGCAGGGGTGCCGAGCGCCTGTGGCAAGGCTTGCAACAAACGCGTTTCTTTTCATAAGCCTACGATAATGTTAACGAGATGGATGCAAGGGGATAGATTATGACAGACTACAGAGCGCTATTAATAAGAGAAGATGACGGTAACTTCAGTACTGAAGTTACCCGACGCAAGCTTGATGAGCTACCAGAAGGTGAGGTCCTTATCCGGGTCCGCTACTCATCCATCAATTACAAGGATGCCCTGTCGTCGATTGGCAACAAGGGTGTGACCCGCAGTTTTCCCCACACTCCGGGGATAGACGCTGCCGGCGAGGTGGCGGCTTCGTCGGCCACTGATTTCAAGGAAGGCGATGCGGTAGTCGTGTTTGGCTACGACCTGGGTATGAATACCGCAGGCGGACTGGCCGAATATATCAGGGTGCCCGCGAATTGGGTATTGCCCTTGCCCCGGGGGTTGGACGCCCGCACTGCGATGTGTTACGGAACCGCGGGGATTACCGCTGCCTTGAGCGTCATGAAACTGGAAAAGCTTGGTTTGAAACCGCCAGCCGAAGTGCTTGTCACCGGCGCTACCGGTGGGGTGGGGACTATGAGTGTCCTTTTTCTTGGGGCCTGTGGCTACCAGGTGAGTGCCGTCAGTGGCAACAAGCGGGCGGCGGCGCTCCTGGAGTCACTGGGGGTGACTGCCATTTTGTCCCGGGAGACCTTTTCAGAGCCCGAAAAGAAGCCACTGCTAAAGCCCCAGTTCGACGCGGCGATAGACTGTGTTGGCGGCATTACCCTGGCCAATGTGCTCAAAGTGATTCGCCACAGTGGCGCTGTAGCCTGTAGTGGATTGGTGCAATCTACAGATCTGCCGACCAGCGTGTTCCCGTTTATCTTGCGTGGTGTCAGTTTGCTGGGGATCGATTCAGTCGAAGTGGCGCTGGAACAAAAGCGAGCTGCCTGGGCCTGGATCGCCGAGCATCATCAGCCGGATAAGCTGGCGCCATTGGTTCAGGAAATTTCACTTGAGCAGGCGCCGCAAGCGCTGCAAGACCTGCTGGCCGGCAAAATTCAGGGGCGTTGCCTGGTGAAAATCGATGCCTGAGGCCAGCCGCACCCCAGGCTGAGGCGCTGCCATTTCCAATAGTGTGCTGCTGTCGACAGGATCGGCCATCGCTAACTAACTGCCCCGCGTTCTGGAATATATCGCCTGTGGCGACGCCGGGGCAGTCTCCAATTAATCAGGGTTTTCCGTTCTGGCGTTTATCGGAGACCATGCTCTGGGGTGCAATCATACCCTGGGGTCCGATAGATCCGCCGGGAAGGAATTCGTCGTAGTCAGGCAGCAGAGGCGGTTCCTCGTTCCAATCAACGCGGTTTCGATTGCGGTAGGTCTTTTGTACTTCACGCATGAATTCGTAGCGCTGCTGGGTGACATCTGCAACCTGCATCTCATCCTTCAGAATGACAGGATGGATAAATACCATCAGGTTGGTTTTTTGCTTGAGCTTGCCTTTGGAGCGGAACAAATAGCCCAAAATCGGTATGTCGCCCAGTAGCGGTGTCTTCTGGACCAACTCGGACTCTTCGTCGCTAATCAATCCTCCAAGCACCAGGATCTCCCCGTCACGAATCAGGGCGTTGGTGAGAATCTGGCGTTTATTCGTCACCAGGTCGACGGCCGAGGATGACGCGTCATTGTTGATGCGTTCAGTGGTTTGCTCGATCTTGAGCGTTACCGAGTCGCCCCGGTTTATGCGAGGCGTAATCTTGAGGGTGGTGCCGATATCCTGGCGCTGCACCGTGGTAAAGGGGTTGTCGGTTTGGGATGCGGCGCCGGTGGATTGTCCGGTGACAAATGGCACGTTTTGGCCCACCAACAACGATGCCTCTTCGTTATCCAGCGCCACCACGCTGGGTGTTGAAATCACGTTTGAGCGGGTCTTGGATGCCAGTGCCCGAAAAACGGCGCGCAGGTCGCCGTCCTTGATATAACCAAAGCTCAAACCGGCCCCTGGAATCACATCAACGACTTCTCCGTCGCTGTCGGTGATCGGGTTGCCGACGCCAAGGGAGCCTGTGGTGTTGTTCGCGGCGAAGCCGCCGGTATTGGCCTCATCCGCCAGATCTGAGGTAATCCAGCTGATACCCAATTCGCGGCCATCATCTTCCATAACGTCGACAATGAGTGCTTCTACCAGGACCTGGGCACGACGGATATCCAACTGCTTGATCACTCGCTTGAGGCGTGCCTGAATGGCCGGAGGTGCATTGATGACCAGTGCATTGGCGGCCTTGCTGGCCTCGACGCTGGCAGGGGTAGAGCTGTCCATCGAATCTTCGTTGATATGATCCAGGGTGCCGCGCAGGACCGGCACCAACTCCTCTGCATCGACGTAGTGAAGGTAAACCACCTGGGTGCCCGCGGTGGCTTCCATTGGTTTATCCAGCTGTCGCACCAGGCCTTTAACTTTGGCGCGCTGGTAGCTGTTGCCGGCCAGCAGAATAGCGTTGCTGCGCGGGTCAACCGACATTGATACCGCCAGGCCTGACTGCTTGAGCTCATCACTCATCAAGCTGCTTACCGACTTGAGCACCTCGAAGGCATCAGCATGCTTTAACGCCACCAGGTCAAAAGAGGAGTCACCGCTTTGATCAATTTGCCGGCTGAGCCGGCGTATACGCTCGATATTATCGCCGCGGTCCGAGACTATCAGCGCATTGGTCTGGGGATAGGCCGTTATTACGCCTGCCTCACTCATCAGCGGCTTGAGTTGTTGGCTAAGCTCCTGTGCCGGCACATGTTGCAAGCGAATGATACTGACCTTGATGTCGCCGGCCAGACTTGCATCAGCATTACCCGCAGATTGCGCAGCCTTGGGCGCTGGTAAAACCTTTACTGATTGGCCGGAGCTCACCGCGGCATAACCATTGAGCTCTAGTACCTGGAGAAACATTTGCCATGCCTCGTCGAGGCTGACCGGCTCGGCAGAGACGACCGTGGCCAGACCCTTGACATCACGGTGCACCACAAAGTTTTTACCGCTTTTGTCGGCCATCCACTGGATCAGGGCGCGAATTTCGGCATCCTGCATGTTCATGGTGATATTGCGCTCGCCCTGCGCCAGTGCCGACAGGCTGGCGAAAGTGACTGCAACGCTCAGCAGTATTGGTTTCAGGTAATTCAATCCAGACTCCTTCAGGGGCGACTTAGCGCTCTTTGGCGTAACATTTCCAGGCGTTGTCGAACAATCTCGCGGCGATTGCTCGCGGTGTCCTCTGCAACATCCATGGTCGGCTCGGTCAGGGGCCTGATTGTATCTTCGGCCCGTGGCGAGTTACTTAGGGTAGGAAAGCGCAGGGTCTCGAGGCGACCGTTGAGGTTGATGACCACATGGTCGGGATGTACCTCGGTAAGCCTTGCGCCACCGGGCATCGTCTGATTCGCCTTGAACAGCCTGGCGCTCTGGTCACCCGCGAGTATGATGGCGCTGCCGTTATCGGGCTCAGTGCCGGTAAACACTCCCTGTAATACCCATTGCAAGCTCGTTGAGGGTAACTCACTGCTCTCGGGCGCCGGCGCCGGGCTGACCTTGCCAAACAAATCTGCCTGGCTTATCAGGTTCAGGTCGGGCATGGTTTGCTGCTGGACGGCGGACGCCGCACCGGAATAGTCGCTTTGTTGCAGAAGGGTCTCGCCGATAGGCCAGCCAATCGCAACCAGGCTGACTACGGTCGCCGAGACCATCGTTACCTGAGCGATTGCGGTCAACCCAAACCGCTCGGCGAAGTCCGACAGAGTGCCGCTGTAGCCCATCTTGAATGCCCCCGAAGTACATAAAGTTCACATTTTTAAAACATTATAGTTGGCCACTGTGCGTGCGAATGCAGATTCATTAACGGTTTCCCGATAGTGTGCTACGGTTCATATATTGATAAAAAATACCAAAAAATAAGGTGTAAATTGATCGGACGCGAGGTTTGGTTTAACTGTGCAAGAGGGTGCTGAGTTGCAAGCAAGTCCTGAGTCTATGGCCGTTGAGGCTGCGGAGCTGCCCCACGATTTCCAGCCTGGCCAGCCCGAGCGATTACCCTATGGATTTGCCCGCCGCTACGGGGTTTTTCTCGCGGAGGATGAGCAGCAGCGGTTGACGCTGTTTTATCGGCAAGGTTTGCTGGCAGAGGCGCTGGGGGAAGTTCGCAGGTTTATCGCCACCCCGTTTGTCTGTCAGTTGCTGGAGTCCGATGACTTCGACCAGGCCATGGGGGAGTACTACGAAAGTAAGTCCGGTGATGCCATGCAGGCAGCAGAGGACCTTGGCGAAGATATCGATCTCGCTGCCCTGGCCAACAGCTTGCCCGAGACCGCGGATCTACTGGAGCAACAGGATGATGCCCCGGTTATTCGGCTAATCAACGCAATCCTTGCTGAAGCGGTCAAGCAAAGTGCGTCTGATGTGCATATTGAGACTTACGAAAAACGCCTTGCGGTCCGCGCCAGGGTAGATGGCATGCTGCAGGAAATCCTGCATCCGCGGCGTGAACTTGCCCCCCTGTTGGTGTCGCGGATCAAGGTGATGGCGAAGCTTGACATCGCAGAGAAGCGCGTGCCCCAGGATGGTCGTATCAGCTTGCGTGTTGGCGGTCGTGAAGTGGATGTCAGGGTATCGACCATGCCCTCCAGCGCTGGCGAGCGGGTGGTGTTGCGTTTGCTCGATAAGCAGGCAGGGCGCTTGCAGCTCGACAGCCTCGGCCTTGCGCCTCGTGACTTGCAGAGCCTCGGGCAGGTATTGGCGCGACCCCATGGTATTGTCCTGGTGACGGGCCCGACCGGCTCTGGCAAGACTACCACCCTCTATGCATCCCTGAGCGAAATCAACAGCGCCACTCGAAACATTCTCACGGTTGAGGACCCCATCGAATATAACCTCGACGGCATTGGCCAGACCCAGGTTAACACCAAGACAGACATGACGTTTGCCCGCGGCCTGCGCGCCATTCTGCGCCAGGACCCTGACGTCGTCATGGTGGGGGAAATTCGGGACATCGAGACCGCAGAAATCGCGGTCCAGGCCAGCCTGACGGGTCATATGGTGTTGTCTACGCTGCACACCAATACCGCAGTAGGTGCAATTACCCGGCTCGAGGATATGGGGGTAGAACCATTTTTGCTGGCTTCCAGTCTGGTGGCAGTCATAGCCCAGCGATTGGTGCGAACCCTGTGCCCGGAATGCAAACTGGCCTACCAGCCAGACGCCACTGAATCCGAGCTGTTAGGGCTGGAACCTTCCACCGCTCCTCCGCAATTATTTCATGCAGTCGGTTGTGACAAGTGCAACCAGCAAGGGTATCGGGGCAGGATCGGCATTTACGAACTGGTGATTGTAGACGACTCGATGAGGCGCATGATCCACGACCGCTGCGCGGAGTCACAAATCCTGCAGCTGGTTCGCAAGAACGCCAGCGGTATTCGTGAAGACGGCTTCCGCCGCGTAAAATCGGGTATCACCACCATCGAAGAAGTACTCAGGGTTACCCAGGAGGACTAGTCCGGTGGCAGCATATACCTATGCTGCGCTGGATCAGCGTGGCAAATCACTCAAAGGTCTGATTGAGGCAGAGAGCAAGCGGCAGGCGCGGCAGCAGTTGCGGGACAAGGGTCTAACGCCGCTGAGTGTTGACGAGAATGCTACCGGCGAGCCACAGGCGGGTACACGTGGTGTGCGCTTCGGTAGCAGGATCAGCGTCGCTCACCTCGCTGCGTTTACTCGCCAGATGGCAATCGTATTGAAAGCGGGAATTCCCCTGGAGGAGGCACTTTCGGCGGTTGGACGGCAGACGTCACAGGCTAAATTGCGCGCCATCATTCTGGGTGTCAGGTCGGGGGTGCTGGAGGGACGCAGCCTGGCGCAAAGCCTCAGCGCGTGGCCAAACGCTTTTTCGGACCTGTATTGCGCTACAGTAGGGGCAGGAGAGCAGGCCGGGCATCTTGATATCGTGATGGAGCAACTGGCTGACCACACCCAGCGCAGTCACGCCAACGTGCAGCGCACTCGTCTGGCGCTGGTCTATCCGGTGCTTTTGTTTGTGATGTCGATGGCCATTGTCGCGGTGTTGATGGTGTTTGTGGTGCCCGATATCGTGGAGGTTTACATTTCACAGGGCCAGTCCCTACCAGTGCTAACCCGCTTTTTGATCGATGCCAGCGAATTTATGCGTAATCAGGGCGCATATTTGCTGATGGGTGTTGTCATACTGGTAGGCGCTGTGCAATACGCTTTGATGAAACCCGGATTGCGTCGCCGCTGGCACCGAAGCGTTTTGCGCTTGCCGTTGCTGGGGTCCCTGGTGCAGCGCTTCAATGCGGCTCGATTTGCCGGCACCATGAGTATTTTGTCCAGCGGTGGAGTCCCTCTGGTGGAGGCGATAAGAATCGCGGGTGATGTACTGGGTAATGTCTACGTGCGTGATAAGGTCAGGGATATTGGCCAGCAGGTGGAGGAGGGTTGCAGCTTGCATCAGGCCTTGGAAAAAAGTGGTCAGTTTCCCCCACTGATGATCCATATGATAGCCAGCGGCGAGTCAGCGGGCGAGCTCGACACAATGTTGGCCAGGGTTGCAGACAATCAACAACAGGAGCTGGATAATCTGGTGTCAACGCTGGTCAGCTTATTTGAGCCAGCGACATTGCTTATCATGGGAGGCGTCGTCCTGGTGATTGTGGTTGCGATTTTGCAACCCATATTAAGCCTTAATCAGTTGATCTAGGAAGGGTGAATTTTATGCGGCAGTATCGAAAGAAACAAAAAGGCTTTACGCTAATAGAGATCATGGTGGTGGTGGTCATTATTGGCATTTTGATTGGCTTGGTGGCGCCCAACATAGTAGGCAACGTCGATGAGGCGCGGGTTACCGCAGCAAAGGCTGATATCAGCACGCTGGTTGATGCCCTCGAGCGCTACTACATGGACAACAGCACTTACCCCACGACCGACCAGGGGTTGGGGGCACTTGTAGAAAAGCCGACCGCGACTCCGGAGCCAAGAAACTGGCGAGCGCAGGGGTATATCAAGCGCAAGAAAATGCTCCAGGACCCCTGGGGTAATGAATATCGCTACATCAGCCCCGGCGCGAGCGGTCCTTACGACCTCTATAGCCTGGGTGCCGATGCGCAGGAGGGGGGGGAAGGCGTCCAGGCCGATATTGGCCAATGGGATCTGTAGTCCCACCCAGCCGGGGTTTTACCCTGGTCGAACTGATGCTGGTGATGGTGGTGCTGGGTGTCATGCTGTCCCTTGCGACGGTGATCCTGCCTGATCGCAACGGTGTGCTGCTGGCAAATGAATCTGCGCGCCTGATAAAAGTGCTGGACACTCTGCAACTGGAGGCCATGTTGCAGCATACCCGTACCGGGCTTGTGCTTGATCCGAACGGTTACCGCAGCCGCGTACTTAACCTGCAGAATCTCGACTGGGGTGAAAGCAATCTGCGCATCCTGGACGCCCATGAGCTACAACCCAAAGGCTTGCAGCTGTCGATGCTTGAATCTACTGCGGCGGCTTCCGGCGAGAGCCAACCGGCAATCGTATTCGATGCTTCCGGTGTGAGTGACCCCTTTACTTTGCGGCTTGTACATAGCAGTGGTATCAGTGCCACACTTGTCAGCGATGGCATCCAGAAGGTGGCTCTGCAGTGAGGCAACGTGGCTTTACCCTGATGGAAATACTGGTAGCGCTCGCTCTATTCGGAATCGTGGCGACTGCGTTCATCAGTCAGTCCACCGGGCAGCTGGCCGGCTCGACCCGGGCACAATTACAGTTGCTCAGTGATGTGCTGGCAGAAAACGAGCTCAATCGCATGCTTGCGCGCAAACAGTGGACTGAACCCGGTTTGATCAGTTATCCACTGAGTTACGGGACGTCCGAATTCGAAATCATCATTGACACCCGAACCACCTCGTTTCCACTGCTTCGCAGGATTGAAGTGGCGGTACTCGACCAGAGCCAGCAGCCGCCTGTTGAACTTTCGCGTCTGGTGGCATTTCGAGGTCAACATTAGTGCTGATGTCCAGGCGAGGTAAAGCTCCGGCGTCCGGGCTGCGACATCATCAGTTCGGCTTTACCCTGATCGAGTTGATGGTGGGGCTGGCTATTTTTTCCCTGCTGGGATCTGCCTGCTATCAATTCCTGCGCAGCATGACCCAAAGCCAGGCAAGCTTGCAGGCGGCGGCAGAGCAGCGAGGCGATTTGGTTAAAGCCTTCATCGTGATCGACCAGGACATGCGTCACCTGATACCGCGCAGTGTGCGCAGAATGGGTTCCGAGGGCAGGCTTCCAGCCCTGGATGGTAGAAATGAGAGTGGCTTCGAGTTCAGTAGAACGGGTTTTCCGATGCGCAATTCGGTGCACCTCGTCGGGGCGCGCCGGGTCAACTATTTTATCCAGAGTGAAAAGGAAATCCCCACGCTCTATCGTGAGGTATATGCGGCGCTCGACCGGGTAGAGGCGACGCCCGTCTATCGCCAGGAGTTGCTGCAGGGAGCCTCCAAACTCAAATTGCGGTTTATGGATGATGAGGGCCAATGGACCTCACGATGGCCTGCGGAGGGGAAATCAGAAGATGACACCGCTGACCAAATCGCCGAACTGCCCCGGGGAATCGAGATATCGATCGATATGTCGAGTGGTCAAACCCTGCAACGGTTTATCAGTTTACGATGAAGACGCTTCATGACCAGCGGGGCGTGGCCCTTCTAACAGTCCTGTTGGTATTAGGACTTGCGGCTTTTCTGGCCAGGGATATGCTGCTTACGGGGTTTACAGAAGTCCAGAACACTATGGCGCTGAGGGACTCGCGGCAAGCCTATTACTTTGCACTTGGCGGCGAAGCCTACGCCCGCGAGTTACTGTGGCGCGATCGCGATCAGGAATTGAAACAGCAGCGTGAAATGGACGGTAACAGTGATGCCTGGGCAAGTGATGAGCTGGTATTCAATCTGGATGAAGGGCAGCTGCAAATTCGGATCACCGATTTACAGAGTCGTTTTAACCTTGGCAATCTGCGGTCAGAGTCGGGTGCAGTTGATGCAGTAGCAGTTGCACAGCTACGACGCTTGCTGAATCGGCTGGGGATCAAACGGGATTTGGCCTATCGCTTGGCAGATTGGGTGGATGCAGATCAGGAAATCGGCAGCCGAGGCGCCGAGGACGAGGACTATATAGAATCGGCCACCCCTATGTTGACCGCCAATGTCGGGTTCGCGGACATTGCCGAAATTAACTCCCTGGTGGAGTTGAACCAGGAGCAATACCTGGATTTGACGATGCATCTGACGACTTTACCGGAACGGACTAAACTGAATGTAAATACGGTTGCCAGCGAGGTTTTGTCCTCGCTGGCTGAGCAGATCAGCGAAAGTGGAGTATCGGCCTTGGCCAGTCGTCAGGCGATAAAAAGTTATGAAAACGTGCCGCAGGCACTCAGCGAAAGCGGCCTTCCGGCGGCTGATCTTGAACCTTTTCTAACCACGTCCTCGGATTATTTTGAAGTCGAGGTGATAGCCGTGTACCACGATCGCAGCGCCCGGCTTCGCAGTGTCATTTATCGTGAGCGCAGCAGCGGGAAAACCCGAGTGCTTTATCGGTCACAGCAAAACAGTTTAAAGGCGAGCTAAATGTACGAATATCTGGTAATCCGATTGCGGGGTGGCACCGTCTCGACCGAGGCGATCGTTGATTGGATGTTCGTTAGCTTGCAGGGTCAGTCCGCTGACGCCCGCGCAGATAGTCTGGAAGACGTCGGAGAGCGCTACGCAGCGCTGGCCCAGAAGCCGGTTGTCATTGTACTGGCTCCGGCCAGGGATGTACTTCTCTCGGCCGCGGAGGTGCCAGTGGGCCAGCACCGCTACGCGAAGCAGGCAATGCCTTTTCTGGTCGAGGAAAAGCTGGCTGAAGATATTGAGGATGTTCATATTGCCATTGGGCCGGTTTTTAAAACCGAGCCAGTGCCGGTCGCAGTGGTGCGCCACTTTGATGTTATCAACTGGCTGGACGCACTCTATAGTGTTGGCCTTCCAACTGCCTGGCTGGTCCCCGAACAGCTGTCGATTCCCTGGCAGCAAGGCCATGTCACGGTTTATCTGGATGAAGCTTGCAGCCTGATTCGGGACGGCGCATGGCATGGCCTGGGATGCGATGCGGAAAATACAGAACTGGCGGTGTCCTTGATTGCGCAGCAGTCTCGGGGAGCTGCAGCGACAGCACTTCCACAGGTTGACCTCGTCTACAGTAACAGCCTCGAAGCAGAAGCTGCCGCTGAAGAGTTGCGCAGGCGGCTTCAAGGCAAAATAGGTAATGCGATAAATCTGGTGGGGTATCGGGAGTCTATCCTGGAAGTGCTGGCCAGGACCCAGGTTAAAACACTGGGGGACTCGCTGAATCTTCTACAGGGTGGGTATGCGTCAAAATCTGCCGGCCTTTGGGGCGCCTTTAACCCGATGAAGGTGGCCGCTACCTTCGCTGCGTGCATTGCGCTGCATCTTGTGCTGACACTGGGTACAGGACTTTGGTTCGATTGGCGCGCCGACAGTATCAAAGCCGATAGTCGAGCCCTTTACAGCGAGTGGTTCCCCCAGGCGCAGCGAGTGTTCAATCCCCGGCGCCAGCTGCAGAGCAAGCTGGTCAGCAGCGATGGTGCCGGTAGCGAACTACTACTGTCTTACATCGGTGCCGTCGCCAACGGATGGCAGCAGGCAGAAAGCAATTTGAAGTTGCAGGCCATTGAGTATGACGGCCAGGCGCGGAGCATGACTTTGCAACTGGAATCCACGGCGGCTGATCAGATGGCCGTGTTGCAACAACAACTGCAAGCCAGGGGTTTGCCCACGGCCTTGCAATCGGTGGCGCAACGCGGGGACAAGGTCACCGGTCGATTGCGGCTTGGGGGTATGCGCTGATGTCGTTATTCAAAGATCATATGGAGCGGCTGGAGATTCGCCTGCTTGAATCTACCATAGGGCAGCGGTGCCTGGCATGGTATCGTCGCCTGCCGGATCGCGACCAGCTGCTTTTCAATCTGCTGATGGGGGTGACGCTGGTCACACTGATAGTGGTTGCCGTGGTGTTACCAGCGGCGCGCTACGCTCTGGCTTCGGTAAGCGAATACCAGACAGCCAGGGACGACATGCAATGGCTGCAGGCCAATGAGCAGGCTGCAATGAAAATCGCCAACGCAGATGCCAAGCCGATCGATGCCAACAGCCTGTTATCGACAACGGTGGCGTCAGCCAGGGAGTTTGGTATCAAATTTCGCCGCTATGAACCAACAGCGGATGGTGAATTGCGAATCTGGCTGGAAAAAGTGTCTTTCGACAAGCTGCTGAGTTGGGTCCAGGCTATCGCGGGCCGTCACCAGCTGAATGTTGACAGTATCACCGTAAGCCCCGAAGCGGAGAGTGGTCTGATAAATGCGCGGCTGGAAGTCAAGGGATGAAGCCAGCTTCAGATATCCGGTTTTATCACTATTTCGGGATAAATGGCTCACCGTTTTCCATTGCCCCCGACCCCCATTACCTGTTTTTGGGGGAAAAGCACCAGGAGGCTCTGGCGCACCTGTTTTATGGCATTGGCAATGAAGGTGGCTTCATTGTGCTCACCGGAGAAGTCGGGACGGGTAAGACTACGATCTGTAGAACTATTCTTCAGCAGATGCCCGATACCAGCGATGTTGCATACATCGTAAATCCTCGTCTCGATGCCAATGAACTGCTGCAGAGTATCTGTGATGAGCTGGGCCTGTTCTATGATGCTGAAGAGCGAACCAACAAGGTTATGTTGGACATCCTCACCAAGTTCCTGTTGGCCAGTCACAGTCGTGGACGCCACACTCTGCTGATCATAGACGAGGCCCAAAATCTATCGATTGATGTGCTTGAACAAATACGCTTGCTCACCAATCTTGAGACTAACGAAAAGAAGCTGCTGCAACTGGTTCTTATCGGGCAGCCGGAATTGGCCGATCTGTTGGCCTCCAGGGAACTGCGCCAGCTGTCCCAGAGAGTAACCGCACGTTACCACCTGGAAACCCTCAACCGTGCCGAGACAGCGAGTTATATCGGCCATCGCCTCAAGGTGGCCGGGTTTCAAGGGCCGCTGTTTACCTCGGCAGCATTGCGCAGCGTCTATCGCTGTACCGGGGGAGTCCCTCGCCTGATCAATGTACTCTGTGAGCGCTGTATGCTGGGCGCATACGTTAGTGAGACACGCCACATAGACTCAGCGGTGGTCAAGCGAGCTGATCGAGAGCTAAAGGATCCTGAGAGAAAAGGTAGACGATTGCGTCGCCAGCTCAATAGTCTTGGTTTCTGGAAACTGGCTATGCCAGGGCTGGCATTCCTGACGCTTGGCCTGGGTAGCTATCTGGGCATCGCTGCAAACCGACCGGAGCCGCTGCGAGAGCCTGATGCATCAACTGTTGTCGAATCACCTGCCCACGATTCTGATGACATGCCGGCAAGTCCTGCTCCGGCATCCCTTCTGCAGCAAGGCGAAACCTCGGCAGCAGTCTCCAGCCCCGGAGAAGCGGGTATGTGGGAGCGGCGTGAAAAAGCGCTGCGCCAATTGGCCGTTCGCTGGAACATTGACGTCCCGGAAGGCGAGCCTGTCTGCGAGGCGATCCTGGCTTACAGTTTATCCTGCCTCGAGCTGGATCTTG